>NZ_JBFUIB010000005.1:0-81553 GCF_056402095.1 Peribacillus sp. P4_C12 | reverse complement strand
GTATGCGTTGGACTACTTTAAGGGGACTTAAAAAATTGTCGATGCAAGCGATGCTTACTTTCGCTGCCATTAATTTAAAGAAGATGGCCAATTGGACATGGCAAGGTCCAAAAATGGCCTAACAGAGTGGGCTCGTAGAGCCCCAATATCTTAACCTTGGACCAAAATTCAAAGGGAATTTCAAAAGGGGTTCGGAATTTTATAATTCCGAACCCCTTTTGTCTACAAACTGAAAGGCTGATTCCAATTGGAATCAGCCTTTATTTTTATTGCAACTTTTCAATGACTTTTTTAGCAATATCTTCATAAATTCTGCCTAATCTATGGTCTGCTGCGTAAATAGAAGGTGCAAAATCTTCTTCGTTCCAATCTGGCTGTTGCAAAGGAAGCTGCCCTAAGACTTCTGTACGTAGTTCATCTGCAAGCTTCGCACCGCCGCCTTTACCGAATACATATTCTTTTTCACCTGTCGTTTTACTCTCGAAGAACGACATGTTTTCAATGACACCAATGACTTCATGTTCAGTCTTGATGGCCATCGCGCCCGCTCTTGCTGCAACAAAGGCTGCAGTTGGATGCGGTGTCGTTACGATAATTTCCTTACACGAAGGAAGCATTGTATGCACGTCCAACGCAACATCGCCTGTACCCGGTGGTAAATCAAGGACTAAATAATCTAACTCTCCCCATTCTACCTCGTTAAAGAAACTGTTCAGCATCTTTCCTAGCATTGGCCCTCTCCAGATAATAGGCGCGTTATCTTCTACAAAGAAGCCCATTGAGATAACCTGAACACCAAAACGTTCCACAGGAATAATTTTCTCCCCACGCACCACCGGCCTTTTTGTAATCCCCATCATATCTGGTACGCTAAAACCATAAATATCAGCGTCCACAAGTCCAACCTTTTTACCAAGTCGTGCAAGTGAAGTAGCAAAGTTCACTGAAATCGTTGATTTACCAACTCCCCCCTTACCACTAGCAATCGCAATGAATTGCGTCTTGCTATTCGGTCCAAGTAAACCTTGATCCACTTCATCTTGTGGTATATTATCACGATGCTTGGATAACTCTTCTTCAGAAAGTTCTGTGAAACGAATCCCTACAGATTCTGCCCCGCCTTCTTTCAGCAAGTTTACCACTTCCGTTTGCATTTGCATTTGCTCGGCAGTCCCTGTTTTTGCGATGGCAAGCTTAACGCTTACATGATTTTTTTCAGGCTTTATTTTCACTTCAATGATTCCATTTGTTTCTTCAAGGCTTTTATGTAGAAAAGGGTCTTTAAGATCCTTTAATAAATTCAGTACTTTTTCTTCAGTTAACAAGTCGAGCACCCCTTTGAATTCGTTTTATTTTCCCATTTAAGTATACCATATCACTTAAATAAAGCTTATTATCTGCCCTTTAAGTGAGCACATGACTTTTATCTCAATAATAAAAAGGCCTTGTACCATACAAGACCCGAACTAGAGAATCACTCTTCATCTGAAAGTTTTTCCTCTGTGAAATACCGTAAAATTCCCATATAAATCGAACTTGCAATCTTTTCTTGATACCCATCACTGATAAGGCGTTCCCTTTCCTCCGTATTAGAAAGAAAGCCAATTTCAACAAGCGCCCCTGGTTTCTTCGTATAATTCATCAAATACACATTATTAATCGTTTTTGCATCTCGCTTTGTATTTTCTAGGTTTCTTATGATTTCAGTCTGAATAAACTTTGCCACCTGTTCATTTTCCTCAAACCTTTTTGTATAAAATGTTTGAGCACCTTTTGATGATGCTGACGGAAAAGAATTTAAATGAATACTTAAAAATAAATCCGCTTCTGAATCATTAATCATTTCAACCCGATTTCGCAGGTCTTCCTGTTTTCGCTGACGGATCCCTTTTGTATCCCCTTGTGCCAAATCTTCATCTTTCTCACGAGTCATAATGACAAGAGCACCCTGTTCCTGTAAATAGTCCCTAACCTTTAACGAAACAGAAAGGGCAATTTCTTTTTCCATTACCTCTTGCACATTTGCCCCGCCATCCATTCCTCCATGTCCAGCATCCAGAACGATTACCTTACCTGCCAAGGGAAGGTTCCAGGAGTCCCAAGAATCATCTTCAACAAATTTGAAAGTTACAATTAAAAAAAGGATAAACAATCCCATCGCGATTCCTGTATATTTTAACTTACTACGCATGAACGTTCTCCTTCCACTAGTCCCTTTATCTAAAAGTATGGGACAAACCATGGAATTAGAACAAAGAATGGATACTTCACTCCTTCTTAGTGCAACTTCATTTTATATCGCTTTTCACCCGTCTTAAAGCCGTCCATCCACCATTCACCTACAAACCCTTCACAGCAATAAAACAAACCTTCATTGAAAGCGTTATTTGCCGTCACTTCCCGCCAATACAAAATAAAATTAAAAAGGGTATCAATCAAAAATTTCTCTTCCCTCCAGCACCGAGCCCTTACATCATCCTCCGACTCACCATAATAGCCAAACTTACTATAGTTAGCTCCCAATAAATAGGCCTCAATGGCAACATCAAAATAGCCTTCCTCCAACACCTCCATGAAATCCTGTCCAAAGTAACGCTGAATCCTCCCCTTCATATCCTCGATTGAAAGTTCCCTAAGTAACCTTCGCTCAAACTTCAACTGCCTCTCCCTTTGCATCTCCTGTAAACCTAAAATCACAGCCATCATATCACCTCCGGGGTCAGACCCCATTTCCCAAATTATTTCCCAAGTAATATGTAGTTTTTGCGTTCTATCATGAACCATTCATTTATACAGTTGGCAATAATTAATGAGGATAGTTTTAGATATGTTTATAAACGCCAATAATATCAAAATTAACATTTGAAGACTGAAGTAGACGACTTGTACCTTAGACCTTATTTTTACGTTCTTTTGTTTAGAAGAAGCATGTAATAAGACTCCCCTTAGATTAAGGAGGTAATCCTCTACCATCTATGTTGAAAAAGGCAGGCAACACCGTCTTGGATGTAATGCCTGCCACCTTATTTTTATTAAGATTTTATAGATAGAAATATTTACTTACTTCATGTTTAAAAAAACCAGAGGTGAATTCCCGGAAATCTATTGCAGCTTGAGAGAGATAGTGAGTTTTTTTCCATGCTATCCCAATCGTTCGTTTGCAATTCGAATAGGTGATTGGAATCTGAACGGTTTTCGGCATTGATTGGCATAATAAAGACAATTGAGGCGTGAATGAAACACCCATTCCCATTATACAAGTCGGAGTATTGCTCCTGCTTCTTCTAGTTCAATTGGGGTGTAAGGTTCAAAGTCCGCTTCCCTGCAATACTCATCCGTAACGTCCCGGAATCCGTACCCTGACGTTCTGCTGATGAAGGTCTCATTTGCTGCTTCATGAAGAGCAATGGATTTTTGCTTTGCTAAGTGGTGGCTTGGTGGTACCGATAAAAAAATCTCTTCTTCTAATAAGGGCATCCATTCAATGTCGTCTCCATAAATAGGACTCATTGAAATACAAAGGCCGACTTCGACATTCTCTAGTTGTTTTTTCATCCCAGTGGATGAAGCTGAATACTGGCTAATATGTACATTAGGGTTAAGTTTCATAAATTCAACGATTAATATAGGAAGAATATGTGAAAAGTTCTAGTAGGGCTTATTCTTTACATGAATAAAAAGAAACAACAAAGCCAAGTTAGTGTAAACTAATCATAATTCTTTAGCCTTTATTACCCTTTATCCTATTGCTATTATCGATAAATTAGACATGATTTTCCGCTAAAGTAATTAAGGATTATCATCAATAATTTGTTAAGCGTAGCCTTTTGGGTTACGCTATTTTTATTACCATTAATAGCTTTCTTCTTATTATGGAGTATAACTATCCCTCCGGTAACTTGCTTCTCGGGTTGCTTCTCGAGGCTATCCCTGCCACCGCGGGTCGCTCACTGTTAGCGTCGCTAAAATTCTTTTATACGTCCCCTGTACTTCATTCATACTTTCCACTACCTAATAATAGCTTTGTATTCTAAAAGGATCTTCTACTGGTTAATAAGTAATTCCATGTTTGAAAAATCCAGCATTTACTTTTGAGTTAACATTGGAATATTTTTCTACCCAAGTATCATGATGTAAAGCCATTATATGTACCCCAACTTACATAATGTCAGAATTTTCAGTTTTCTTTGATTGCATCCATATTAACTTCATCCGTTAGAAGTTCGGATCATTTAATATTTTTCCATAGGCATCTTTTAAATAATGTTGATTCCAGCCGCCGCTTAAAAGAAGGACACAGATGCAAGCAAGATAGCAGAAGAAATTTGAATTTTTCATACTCACACAGCTCTCTGCAATTCTTTTTTTCCGTGTATGACAGAAACCAATAAAAAGATAGATGGTAAAACTTACGTCTCTTTTTAAAGCTGGAACGTGGTGCAAAGCGAATCTATGTTTCTATTAATCGTTTTCCGCAACAGAGCCGGATGAGGTCTAAGGGTGTGATACAATAAGCTTCATATTCCCCTTTAAGATAAATTCACCATATTTATACGGCAAAATAAAATGAGCTCCTTTTCTTATTGTGTAATCTTCACTGCCTTTCAACAATCTTCCTTCCCCATCGATGATGCTTACAAGCATAAACGCTTGATTTTGCTGAAATGCCGCTTCTCCATTTACATCCCATTTATTAACAGAGAAAAAGTGATTTTGTACAAACTTTGTAACTTCTACACCTTCTCGCTTTTCTATTTTAGGAGCGATATTGGTATCAATATGAGGTGCATTAATGACGCCCATTGCTTTTTCTAAATGCAGCTCACGTTTACTCCCTTGATTATCTACACGGTCATAATCATAAACTCGGTATGTTGTATCTGAGCTTTGTTGTGTTTCTAACACCAACGTCCCATTACATAAGGCATGAACGGTTCCACTTGGTACGTAGAAAAAATCACCAGGTCTAATGGTAACTTTACGTAAAAACCTCTCCCAATTTCCACTTTGAATCATTTCTCGTACTTCTTCTTTTGTTTTAGCATGATGTCCAAACACTAATTCAGCATCTTGATCACAATCAATGATGTACCAACATTCCGTTTTACCATACTCGCCATTTTCATGCTCGTTGGCATAATCATCATTTGGATGTACTTGTACAGACAATTCTTCATTCGCATCCAAAATCTTTATAAGAAGCGGAAATTTCTCACTCTTATAGTTTCCAAACAACTCATGGTGATTTTCCCATACTTCTTTTAATGATTTACCTTGAAACTTACCATTTTCAATAAGACTCAGGCCGTTTGGATGGGCAGAAATTGCCCAGCATTCTCCTGTAATTGCTGATGGGATTTCATAGCCAAAACGGTCATAAAGAGCTGTTCCACCCCAAATACGTTCTTGAAAAACCGGTTTTAAAAATAATGGTGTATCATTCATTTTTCTATTCCTTTCTTTATTAGCATAAGTAAAAGAGGATATCAATTTTGTGAAATACTCCCTATTTTCGATTCAAGAAATGAAATAAGGCTCCAATTAAGTTTGCATCGTTATCAAATTTACAAGCTTCAACCGTAATATCCAATGTAGAGATATCATCCTTCAATTGTGCCAATTCATTATTTATGCCTTCAATTACATCCGGTCGCTTGCTGATTCCCCCGCCAATTAGGATCTTGTTAGGATCTAGTACATACTTCAAATTATAGATTCCCATTGCCAGCTTCTTATATAGGTTGGCAATGCATTCATTCGCAATGGAGTCTCCTGCTTCCGCCAATCGAAATATTTCTTCTCCGTCCAACGTTCCCCTTACTAGAGATTTTCTCATTTCGACTTCTTCTACAAGTGAATTTGCCGATGCAACTTTGCTCCAAGTTGATTGTAGAGGGCTCTTACATGATTCTCCCATTATCATGTACCCAAACTCACCTCCGTGAAGGGTAGCTCCACGTAAAATAGATTGGTTAATCACAATTCCCCCGCCAATTCCTGTACCAATTACAATACAAATGTAGAAATCAGTTTCTTTCGCTGCACCTAACCAGCCTTCTGCCAAAGCCGCGCAGTTTGCATCATTTTCAACGGACACCTCCAGACCTGTTCGTTCCTTTAGTAAGCTTGTCATGTTTACTCCATGTATAAATGGAATTGCACTTGCCCCGCCAATAAACCCTGTTTCCACGTCTACGGCACCGGGCGAACTTAAAGCGATACCTTGAATTTCAAATGACTCCGAATAATGTTTAACTATTTCGGTAATGTGATCTAAAAATATATCTAATCCTTCTTTAGGAGTTGGAATCTTCCCGCACTCCAGTTTCTTTGATTTGTCATCCATTACCGCATACTTTATATAAGTTCCGCCAAAATCAAACACCATGTAAGCTTTCATTGTCATCCCCTTCACTTACTGGAACTATGCTTGCTGTGTCAACAGAGCCGCGCCGATAACACCAGCTTTTGTTCCTAACGAGGCACATTCAATATGTACCCTATTACGTAACTGTGGATATAAGTAAGCATTTACTTTTTCAAGAAGAATCGGCATTATATACTCTTTTGATTGCATGACCCCCCCGCCTAACACAATCATGTGCGGGTCAATTGTATGAACAATATTGGAGATTCCTTTTGCCAAATAAGTTAGCATGGTATCAACAATCGCTTCCGCTTCTTGCTGGCCGTTCATCGCCAAAGTAAACACTTCTCCAGCATGTCCTGTTATACCTAACTTTTCTTTTCCTAGACGATGCACAGCTGTACCGCTTGCCAAAGATTCCAAAGAGCCAATATTCAGTACATAATGCGTTGGACCATCTCGATTAACCATCATGTTGCCAACTTCACCCGCACAGAAATTAGCACCTTGAATCAACTGATTGCGATATACATATCCTCCGCCGATTCCTGTACTGATCGTCATATAAAAAACAGATTCTTTTCCTTTGCCTGCCCCAATCGTTGCTTCCGCTAAAGCAGCTGCGTTGGCATCATTATCGAGCACTACTTTTTTCTCTAAAGCTTTTTCTAACATTAGAGCTAAAGGAACCTCATCCCACCCAGGTAAATTGGGAGGGCTTAAAATAATACCTTGCTTTGAATCTAAAGGACCCGGAGCTCCGATTCCTATTGCTTCAATATTTCTTTTCTGCAACAGCCCCTCGCATATTTTAATCATGTTATCGATGACATGATGTGGTCCTTTGTCACTTTCCGTTTTTACATTGACCTCTTCTATAAGTTTGCCTTCCAATGTTACAACGGCAATTCTCAAGTTTGTTCCACCCAAATCAATGCCAAGAAGATACCTGTCCATTCCCTTCACTTCCTTCGTGATATTCTGATAGAACAAATGATTAGTAGCACTCTTCTAATAATCAAAAACCGTTGTTTTCAGATAATTCTTTGTACCATTTACCTGATTTCTTGATTGTACGCTTGAAGTTTCTATTTAAATCTACTTCTACTAGTCCGTATCGGTTCTTATATGAATTTAACCATGACCAGTTATCCATAAATGTCCATACATGATACCCTTTTACATTGGCACCTTCGTTTAGTGCTTTATGTATCCACTTTAAATGATCTTCGTAAAAGGTAATTCGATAATCATCCTGAATCATTCCACTCTCATCCTTAAAGCGTTCTTCTGCTTCAACTCCCATACCGCTTTCCGATATGAAACATTCAATATTCCCATAGTTTTCTTGGATGTTTTTTAAAATATCGTAGACACCCTTTTCATAAATCTCCCAGCCTCTGTATGGGTTCACCTTTTTCCCTGGCATGTCATAATTATCAAAGTACCGTTCTGGCATGAATGGAGCATTTGGATTTGGGATGTTTTCCTTCGCCTTAACTCTTCTTGGTTGGTAGTAATTAATCCCTAAAAGGTCAACTGTATTTTCATGGATAATATCCAAATCTTCAGTTAAATACTTAGGTATAAAGTTTTCTACCCGCAACATGTCAATTAGCTTCTCGGGAAAAGTGCCTTTGACTGATGGATCTAGAAAGGAACGGTTAAATAGCAAATCTGCTTTTTCAGCAGCATCTAAGTCAGCAGGGTGATTACTCCTTGGATATGAGGGAGTAACATTCAGTATAATTCCAATTTTTCCTCCTAGCTCTTTATCATGGTATGCCTTAATTGCTTTTGCGGAGGCTAATACAGAATGGAACCCAACTTGAACAGCCTTTCCAAAATCACAAAATGCTGGATAATGATGTCCATATAAATAACCGCATTCAACAGGTACGATTGGCTCATTATGTGTGAACCATTTCATCACACGGTCTCCAAAGTTCTCAAAACAAGTAGACGCATATTCCACATACGCATCAACTACAGAGYGGCTTTCCCAACCACCCTCTTCTTGCATAGCCATAGGCATGTCAAAATGATAGAGATTCACAAAAGGCTCAATCTCATTTTCTAGTAAGGTGTTAATGACGGTATTATAAAAGTCAATCGCCTTTGGGTTTATTTCTCCACGCCCCTTTGGAAACATGCGGGACCACGAGATAGAAAAGCGAAAACTGTTATGTCCCGTTTCTTTCATGAGCTGAATATCGTCAATAAAATTCGTATAAAACAGTGAAGTGTTATCAGGTCCAATACCCTGGTAAAAACGATTCGGTTCTGTTTCATACCAGTAGTCCCATATATTCTTCCCTTTACCATCTGCCCCTGAAAATCCTTCCATTTGTGTTGCAGATGATGCAGATCCCCACCAAAAGTCTTTCGGAAACATGTAAATATTCTTTTCTACTTCTGTACTCATTTTCAATCCGGCCTTCCCTTAAAAGACAGCAGTCGGAAAATTAAGTTTCCGACTTTGCCTCCTGAATGAGATCTATTAGTTATTTTTCTTCCACTCATCATATTGTTTTTGAATTTCTGCAAGCACTTTATCTAATCCAGCTTCTTTAAACTTCTTATTAGCCTTTGGTAGATATTCCTCGGGGTCAACACTGCCAGTTAATAGCGGAGGTGCATATTCATTCGCAACGTTTGCAATTGCTGCGATCTCTGTACGAACAGGATTTGTATCAAAATAGAAACCTAAGGTTGGTGCTTGAACAGAAGCATCATTGAATTTTTTGAACGCATCCCATTTATCTTCAGGATCATTTTCATATAACTTAAGAATGAAATGGTTTCCTAGAGAGTAACTTGGCATGTTGTAGCTTTCTACACGAGCTGGAAGGTCTTTAATTTTACCGTTATCGACCTCTTCATAATGCACACCTTCAATACCTCTATCAATTAAATTACGAAGGTATGGATCTGTATTTAATAGATTTAAGAACGCCATAGCCTTCTCTGGATGTTTGGAAGTTGCTGAGATAGCTTGAATAGACCCTGTTACAGAGTTGTTAAATGTAATCGGATCATGCATTGGTTGAACGGCTACATTATAACCTGCAGAACGAGACCATATTAATTCCGCATATGGCTGGTACATTTCTTTACGTACGAACCAGTTTTGTACTTCTAACGACCATGGATCTGTACTTGTTGCTGCATCCGCTTTTATATAACCAGCTTTATAGAATTCGTGCATTGTTTTTAACGTTTCCATCATAATATCTGATTCAAAGATATTAACTACCTTTCCTTTATCTCCTTCTAGAGGAAACGCAAACGGCAATTCATCTTCTAATACATAATCAAATGGTAAATACGGTTTGAAAGTTGCAATTGGTGTAAAGTCTGGCTCATTTTCTTTAACTGTTTGCAATAAAGGTTTTAAGTCTTCTAAAGAGTTAACACTTGAAATATCCATATTGTATTTATCGACTATATCCTTATTAAATACGTACACACTTTGCTGACCTACTTCTTTGTTAGAAGGAATACCGTAAAGCTTTCCATCAATTTTGGCCCCTTCTAAGTACGCTGGATCAATTGTTGCTTTTAATTCTTTTCCATGTGTGTCAAGAAGTTCATTTAGGTCTTTAAATGCTCCTTTTTGTGCATTTAATACATAGTTTCCACCTGCAGTATAGGCAATATCAAAAGATTCACCTGAAGCAATCATAACTTGCATTTTTTGATCATAATCGCCCCAGTCAATTTGTCTCATTTTAACGGTTGCGTTAATTTTCTCTTTCGTGTATTTACTTACTTCTTCCATTACTTTATCGACATCTTTTTGAGGTGTCCCAATCGTGTACCACGTAATTTCATAAGGTTTTTCTTCACCGGCTTTACTTCCGCTCGTTTTATCTGAATTCCCTCCACTACACGCAGCTAAAAATGTAGATAAACTTAATAAGAGTACTAGAATAATAGCTAACTTCTTATTCATTTTAACTCCCCCCTTTTATTTGTTTATTTCAAAAAGCAATTATTCCTTAACCCCACCGATTGTCAATCCACTAACAAAGTATTTTTGGAAAAATGGATATGCAATTGCTATTGGCAAAGTTGAAATAACAACCATTGCCATTTTTGCAGCATCTTGAGGTATTGCACTTAATAAATCATTTTGTATACCGCCTGCTAACGAATTTTGCCTTAAAAATTCTATGTTGTTTTCAATTTTCATCAGCATTGACTGCAGTGGCACCAAGTGCGGTTCATCAATGAACAACAGTGCATTAAACCAATCATTCCAGTAACCCAATGTACTAAAAAGGGCAATAGTTGCAAGACCTGGTAATGAAAGTGGAGCAACAATTTTGACAAAGATTCGTAATTCACTTGCTCCATCAATTCTAGCCGATTCCAAAATGGATTCAGGTACAGACCTTTGGAAAAAGGTTCTCATTATTAGAATGTAGAATGCATTCATTGCAAGTGGTAATATCAATGCCCAAATAGAGTTACGTAGATGTAAAAACTGTGTTGCTACTATATAGAAAGGAATTAGTCCTCCACTAAAAAGCATTGTAAAGAATGCAATAAAAGTAAAGAAACCGCGGTATTTGAATTGCTTTCTAGAAATAGCGTAGGCATATAAAGAAATCATTATTACACTGACAAGTGTACCAAGCACCGTTACTACAATCGTTATAGTATAAGATTGAAGTAATTGATCCTTCATTTGCCACAAGTATCGATATGCTTCAAAACTCCATATTTCAGGTAGAAGCTGATATCCATTTCGCGCTAAGGTTTTCTCATCAGTTAAAGAGATGACGATTACATATAGAAATGGAAAGATACACATTATAGAAAATGATCCTAACAAAATGTTCATTAAAAGATTAGGAAACCCATTTAGACCATGTGGTGTGTACTTTTTCTTACGCTTACTTTTTTTGTTTGGTTGATTCACTTGGTTTTGAGCATTCCCTTTATTTAATGGAGTAGGTTGAGAGCTATTTTGATTTGTTATCATTGTAATTTGCCACAAAACTGCGGCCACCCTCCATTCTCTCTCGATTTTTTAAAATAGGGCATATTCTTTATCAACCTTCTGAACAAGATAATTTGTCAGCATTACTAATGCAAATCCTACAATTGATTGGTAAAGACCAGCGGCAGTACTCATACTAATGTCCCCCATCGTCGTTATCCCTCGGTATACATAAGTATCTATAACGTTTGTTACTGAATATAACGGACCTGAATCACGAGGAACCTGAAAAAACAGACCAAAGTCTGCACTAAAAATTCTACCAACGTTTAAAATGGTTAAAATAACAATGAGCGGTGTTATCATCGGAATCGTAATATTACGAATTTGTTGCCACTTATTTGCACCATCTATCATAGCGGCTTCGTAATAGTTTTTATCAATCCCAACTATAGCTGCTAAATAAACAATACTTCCATAACCAACGCCCTTCCACATACTTGTTAGAACGATAATAACAGGCCAATATTTTGCTTCGTTATACCACGATATAGGATCTTCTACTCCAAACCATAGAAGTATATTATTAAGTAGACCTCTATCCACGCTTAGAAACGTGAATACGAAATAACTAACAACAACCCATGATAAAAAGTGTGGAAACAGCATTCCTGTTTGGTAAATTTTAGACAACCTCTTATTTGCGAGTTCACTTAGAACAATTGCTACAAACACTGCTAATATAAGCCCAACAACGATAAAGACTAAATTATATAGAACCGTATTTCTTGTAATGATCCAGGCGTCATTTGTATTAAATAAAAACTTGAAGTTTTCAAAGGCAACCCACTCACTATTTAGGATACTTGCAAAAAAACCATTCGGATCATATCGGAAATTTTTAAAGGCAATGACAGTTCCAAACATCGGAAGATATGAAAATAACAATAGCCAAATGGTTCCTGGTAAAACCATGAGGAGCCACACACGATTCTTATAAACATCTTGGAAAAAACTCTTGATACGATTCACAAAGCCCCTCCTCCCTTATATTGAAAACCCTTACATCTCTATATTAAGAAAAAGTCAAAAATGTATAAAGTTAACAATATTAAGATTTGCTGTACTTATTAAACATTCGATAGTTAATACAGCATTTTTTATCATTTTTTGATTCTTTTAAGATCAGAGATGCTCCTCAAAACAAAAAAAATCCCGAATAACGGGATATCAAGATTTGATATTCATTGTTCTCCATGCTGATGGTGTAATCCCCACCGCCTTCTTAAACTGTTTATAAAAATAAGCAGAATCCGAATAGCCAACTTGTTTTCCAATTATTCCAGCCTTTAAATGTGTCCCTCTCAACAATTGCTTTGCTTTTTCGAGTCTCAAATGATTAATATACTCAGAGAATACTAAGCCAGTTTCTTTCTGGAAAAGTTGTCCTAAGTAAATCGAATTTATATGAAATTTATAGCTTAATGTTTTCAAAGAAAGTTCCTCATAAAAATGTTCTTGAATATATTGCACCACGCTTTGAATAATAGGACTTCGATGCTCCGACTTTTGTTCCAATGTTCTAAAAATTCCTTCGATAAAATCAATAAGAATGTCAACTAAAATTCCAATTGAATAGGCCTCTAAGATTCGCTTTACAATACCTACTGTTTGTTCATTTGCATGTGACGATACATCTTTTTGGATAGACGTAACTATTTCAATAGCGAACCCTCTAATAATGGTTGGAGCAACCTTTTTAGTAGATTTATTAATCTCATCGAAGGCACCTTTGATCCACAAAAATGCCTTTTCTTGTTCTGAGCCAACAATATATCTCTTTAGATCATCCAATTCATTCGAAGTAGAAAGGCTTGCTTGCGTATACTGCTTTGTTAATTCATCTGTTATGAGTCCACTTTCTTTGAGTACTAATCGATAGCTAGATAACTCTTTTGCACGTTGATAGCTCTTATACAATTCACTTGTGGAGCAAACAAATGATCCAACATTAATATGATACTTTCCAGAAACATATCCAGCAAATAGCATGTTCAATTCATCTAGTTTTTTCTTAAGGCCATCTTCACAATTAAACGAAACTAAAAGGATAAGTTCGCCATCTGGATTAATAATACAGACAGACTGAAATAACTCCTCTACTCTTTTTCTAAAAAAGGAAGAGTTTTCATGTTCACCATCTGATATTTGCATTAAAACAACAGCTAGATTCTGACCATCGAACTCCAAACTATACAACTCTACTCTTTCACGCCATTCTTTTGCATCGATGTCTTGATTAAGACATCGCCAAATCGTATTATCTCTTAAAATAGTATAGGCTTCCTCATTATTTGTAGATTTCTCAAGCTTTTCTATACTATTTTCCAATGTTGAAATGAGTTCTTGCTCATTGACAGGCTTTAAAAGATAATTTTCGATTCCTAGCTTCATACCCTTTTTCACATATTCAAATTCTTCGTATCCAGATAAAACGATATATTTTGTATTAGGATGACGTTCTTTCAACGTACTAATTAACTCTAATCCATCCATTATGGGCATCATTATATCAGTTAATAATATATCAACATGACACGTTTCTAACTTTTTAATAGCCTCACTACCATTAGAAGCTTCACCAACAACTTTTAGTCCATAATCTTCCCAAGGTACCAACGCTCTCATGCCTTCAATAATAAATGGTTCATCATCTACTAAAAATACGTTATACATGTTATATCTGTTCCCTCCTAGCTGCTGGAATTCTAACTTCTACAATAGTTTCTTCTCCTTCATTACTACTAATCTGAATTCCATAATTTTGTCCGTGTTTTAATTGTATTCTTTGATGAACATTACTCAGTCCGATTGAGCCCTCAGAGGTGGTAGTTCCTTCTAATAATTTAGTTTGAATAGCCAATAGTTTATCTATTGGAATACCTCTCCCATTGTCTTTTATTATTATTTCTATTTCCCGATGAATTCTTTGAACTTTTATTAGTAATTCATTATTATTTGTTTCTTTTCGGAAGCCATGAATCAAATAATTTTCAATAAGGGGTTGAAGGGTAAATTTGAGAATTTTTTCGTCTAAACAATTTTCTGGAATCTCGTACGTTACGTGTAAGCGGTTAGAATATCTAATCTGATTTAGACCTATATACTCCTTAACGTGTTGGATTTCATCAGAAATTTGAACGATTTCTTTACTACTTAAAGAATAACGAAATAATTGCCCTAAACTATAAATCATATTACTAGTTGGTTTAGATCCGTCAGCTATAGCTTTCATGCGAATAGCTTCCAATGTATTATATAGAAAATGCGGCTGAATTTGTGACTGAAGCGCTTTCATTTCAGCCTCTCTTTGGCGGATATTTAAAACATATACATCTTTAATATACATGTTTAGATCATCTAACATATCATTGAAACTTTCTGATATGGCTGTTAACTCGTCTTTTTCTCTACTATCAGGTATTCTAATTTGCAAGTTTCCATCTCGAACTTCGTGAATGGCAGTTTCTATTTTATTAATTCTTCTAGAATAAGATCTCATCGCAAAATAGGTTACAGCAATTGCTATACAGGAAAGTAAAACTGTAGATAATAACATATACCTATGAACAATCGTTATTTTCTTAATATCATCCTCAGGCATGAAACCTACATATAAGTAGCCCCTGTGGTCATCAGCCAATGTATTAATATAGTAGTTTTTTCCCTTCCACTTTATTTTCTTAAAGCTCGTTTCAAATGATATATCTTTCAATGGTACTGGAATGGTACCATCGTCTGACGAGTAAAGATAATCCCCATTACGTTGAAAAATATGGACTGTTCCTTTAAATTGGGATTTCCTCAAACGAATCAAATCCTGAATTCCCGCTGTATCATAAAAAACCGTCAGATCCCCTAATTTCTTAAGGGTCGCAGGATCATTAATGGAACGAGATATTTGAATATTGTTGAAGATACTCCTTTCTTGCTCCCACTCAACTTGCTTAAGTTGCAAGTCCTGAGGATGAACAGCTATACCTTCCTGATTCCCTTTCTTTTGCTCTCTCTTATCCATATATTTATTCCATCTATAGTGGCTATTTATATATTCATACTCTGTACCGGGGCTTGCACTTTTTAAACGCACTGCATTGATATCAGGGTCTTGACTAAAATACGCTTGGAAAAATGTATTAAGGTTGTTCGGAATAAATGAAGAGTTTTCACTGTACTTATCTAGTCGATACGCAAGATATGAATCATAATCATGCTGCAATGCAAATGCAATATCATTATAAATCAGATCTGTTTTTAAATATAATTCTTGCATAACATATTGTACATGCTCATCTTTTTGCTGGAGATAAGATTCAACCCTTTCTAGTGTTTCTGTACTTGCGTCCATTTCTTTCTGAATAATAACTTCTGTATAATAGCGTGATAATACAAGTAGTAATAGAAACATTGTAAGAAGGATTGTAACGGAATAAGTGATTAAAATTTTGCTAAACACCTTATTCGTTAGCCGCCTTATTATATTACTCAAGAACATCCTTTATATCCTCCCATGATGACTTACTAACTCAAGAACATCCCTTATATCCTTCCCTGTAGATTTACTAACTCAACTACTATTTTACTGTATTTTCTGTCGGAAAGTGAAGTTGATTCACTGCCCGACAGTGGGATAAATAGTTTATAATGTATTATCTTATTTCATCATGAAAATAGACTAATATTGTTTTAATTTCATACGGTTTTATTTCTAAGTCGATTTGTTCGGTTTGTTTCTTGCTATCAACTTGTTCCATCAAGTTTGTTTCATACCATTTTTTAACGTTTCTTGGGAATTCAATCAAGACATTTCCGCGTCGCCCTTCATACTCATGAAGGCGAATAATTACTGCGTCATCACCCTCTTTTTTCTTTATCGCATCGACCTTAACATGATCGTTATTCAGATTCATAAACGAGCTTTCTTCTGGTGAAAATCCACCTTTTACTACTTTCAATCGATTATTTAAAAACCAAGCTTGCTTTACTGTTTGCCCAACTCTCCAATCTCCCTGATGAGGTAGCAGTGAATACGTAAACTCGTGTTCTCCTTGATCAGCAGTTGGATCAGGGTAGATTGCTGCTTTTAGCAAGGATAAGCGAATCGTTTGGTCTTTAATGTCATACCCGTATTTGCAATCATTTAACAAACTCACTCCGTACCCTGTTTCAGAAAGGTCTGCCCACTGATGTCCAACTGTTTCAAATCGTGCCATATCCCAGCTCGTATTCCAATGTGTCGGTCTCTTAACATTACCAAATTGAATATCATAAGTTGCTTCGGTAGAACGAATATCAACTGGGAATGCTACCTTCATTAACTTACGTTGCTCATGCCAATCCACTTTTGTTTTAAAATCAATACGTCTATTTTTAGCATAGAAAATCATATCTTGTTCAACCAAAGAACTTTGATACTTCCATTTCGTCCGGATGACAATACGAAGCGGGCCATTTTCAACAACTTCACTTGATACTACATCACGGATTTCCTCCATTTTTTCTTGGTAATACAAATCAATATCCCACGCATCGTGTGCTAATGGTTTATCTTCAAAAATTTGAATGATGTTTCCTTTTTCCTGTTGTGCTAGTACTTCACGCCTAGCTTCCTTATCAAATATACGAGTCAGTTGAAGGGAGTTATTCCATTCAACTTGATAAAAAGGTGTTTCTAACAACATTCCCTTAATAAGAAATGGTGTTTTATTTTCTACCATAGGATCTTGTTTGAATTGAATTTCTACTGCACCAAATTGTTTGGTCTCCTCCAATTCAACTAACCAACCATTTTCAGTTCGTTGGCTATTTAGAATTTCACCTGAACCTGATGTCCATCCTCCAACCACATCATTCGTTTGATCGTATGGGATGAATACACTTTGTTGATCTTGCCAACTAGTTGCATTGAAGACTGTATACGTTCCATGCTTAGGTTCAATAAACTCATTGAAATTATTCTGATCGATTTCGAGTTGTATATCTTCTGCTTGTTTATATTCCACTTTTGCATCTTCATATACTTCCTTAATGGATGAACCAGGAATAATATCATGGAATTGATTTCGCAAAATAATCTTCCAACCTTCATCAAGCTGTTGCTTAGGATATTTCGCCCATGAAGACATTAGAGAGTTCCACACAGACAACCATTCCGACTCCCTATAACTCAACTCGAGTTTACGATTCATTCGTTTTGTATATGCTTGACTTGTATAGGTCCCCCTGTGGTATTCAAGGTACAATTCACCGTCCCAAGTGTGGACATACTCATTTGAATTCTCAATATTTTCGTGTAACTTTTGGAAGTACTCTCCAGCTTTTGTCGTTTTTACTTTTGGCAGTCCTGGCATATTCTCAAATCTGCGACGAAGCTCTATCATCTCTCGATTGACTCCTCCACCTCCATCACCATACCCATAGGAAAGAAGTAAATCTTGGTTAACATCTTTATTCCGGTATGAATTCCATGTACCGTTTACAGTCTTTGCGGTAATCAGCCCATTATATGTATAAAACCATGAATCTTCCGAATTCCAAGGTTCAGGAGTGGTTACAAAATGAGTTAGGATTTCTGTCCCATCAATTCCACGCCATTTAAAAGTATCATTTGGCATACGATTGTACTGATTCCAACTTATTTTAGTGGTCATAAATGTATCGATTCCTGACTTTTTCAAAATTTGTGGAAGTGCCCAGCAATACCCAAATACATCTGGCAGCCATAGATACTTGCATTCTACCTCAAATTCCCTTTTAAAGAATTCCTTCCCGTACAAAATTTGTCTCACTAGTGATTCCCCGCTTGGAATATTACAATCTGCTTCTAACCACATTGCACCCTCAGTTTCCCAACGACCTTCTTTTACACGCTTTTTAATATTTTCATAGATTTCTGGGTAGTCTTCTTTAATATATTCATATAGCTGTGGCTGTGTTTGGAGAAAATAATATTCAGGATATTGTTCCATTAATCTTAAAACAGTAGAAAAAGATCGAGCAGCCTTTTCACGTGTATGTTTTAAACGCCATAGCCATGCAACATCAATATGTGTATGACCAACACAATGAATGGTCACAGGATGATGTTTTTCGATTTCGTTAAGACTTTTATTCAATTCCACACTAGCAATCTCACAACTACTAAAAAATGCTTCATTACCTGGTTTACTCCAATTTATTTTCATAAAAGCTTGATTCAACGCTTTTATAATTGCATGTTTTTCTGGTCGGTCATCACCAAGTTCTTTAATTGTTTGCCACGCTGCTAGGGATGTATAATATAAATCATCTACAGCCTCGTCTAACCAAGCCAATTGGGCCATATCGAGTGTATAAATTTGCTCCTTTGGCTCTCCACCACCTTCAAGTCCAGACCAAAGTCTGAAATCTAATTGAACAGTGTTTCCTATTTCGGTTGGTGGAAAAAATACTTCCTGATGGTTAGAATCAACACCTTGGTATGGATTTCCATTTAAGAATAATAATGATTCAAATCCAGAATTATTTCCTCCGCCTGTACGTCCAAAGTCAAATAAACCAACTACTTTTCTATTTGCCCATTCCGTCGGAAGTTGAACATCTGCATGTAGCCAAAGATACCGGTCTCGCCCCTTCCATTGGTCTCTTAGTTGTAAAGTCGATTCACCCTTTTCTATAGGAGGATATGTGCCTACTACACCCTCATCCTCAATTGCACTAAACTGACCAATCTCAATTCCATCACGATAGCGGTACTGCGCCAATTCTTGTATTCTTGCTTCTAGCTTTCTTTCTACTAAAAACATATAAATCCCCCATTTTTATATTAATTTATACTTTCCTCAATCTTCATATGTTCATTTACTTGTGATTGCTGTTGTTCTATAGTTTTAAACCTTTTTATACAAACATTCATAATCCAATATGCAGGTAGTACACCTGAAATAAATGGTATAAGTCCCGGCATATTCGTGATTAAATAGCCAATAAAAAACAAACCAATACAAATCATTAATGTGGAAAAAGGACTAATAAGTGAAATAATAAATGATTGTTTTATGTAATCCTTTAGTGAGTAATGATAATGTACATATAGAGGGAAAAAGTGAACTATAGCATTCAAATATAAAAGAATGATAAAGCTAATAAAGACATAAAGAATAACGGAAAACGTTCCTTCCATGCTTTCAGCAATTCTTAAATCGACATATAAAAAAAAGCCAATTACTGCATAAATCAGCCCAATACAATTTGAACGGACAAACTCTTTTTTAAAGGTTTCTTTAAATGTTTTCAATAAGGGAACATCTAGGTCCTTCATCTTCCACTTTCGTGTAACAGCAAATAAAGCAACAGTCGCCGGCATAATCCCAAAAACACCTAATCCAGCCACAATAAATACAAACCAAAGAATATTCGTCCATACTAACCTAACGATCCATTCACTTACTTCTTGTAACATTCTCCCCATGTTTTTCATCCCCTACCAATATGATAAAAGGAAAGGGGGAAAAACCCCTTTCCGATTATCATATTACTTAATATCCATATGCTTCGACTTCAAATATTCTAATTGCTTGATCTCCACCTTGTGTTGGTTGTTGGACAGAAAAGCGAATATATCGAGCTTCTGTCGTTGTAATGGCATGTTCTGAGATAGCATCTGTATTATTTGTGACAGTTACTGCGTTCGTCCAATTTTCACCGTCAAGACTTACCTCGATCGTGAATGCCCTCGTATTAAAGGCTGCTGGCTCTCCACCTGCTTCAGCATGTTTGACAACAAACTTTGATAGATGAAACGCCTCACCGAAATCGACTTCTAACCAATGATTTGCACCAATTGCACACCATTTACTATTATTCGTCACGATTCCATCAATCGCGTACTTTGGTCCTTCAGAAGGGGCGCATTGTCCACTAGCAGTTGCAGTTTTGTTCAGTGCAACGTTAGTAATGTTTTTTGCATCCTTTGAAATTGTAATAAAGCCTTCTTTTGTAAGGACATCCTCACCTTCGCTATTTTTAGCAATTAGGGTAACTGAGTACACTCCTTCTTCTTCATACCTTACAACTGGATTATTCTCAGTACTTACTAAAGGTGTACCACCTTCAATCTGCCATTCAACTTCTTCTGTCGCTTCAGATGAATTGTTAAAAAACTGGATTTCTTCACCTGGTGCTGCGACTGTTTGACTTACGCTAAAGTCTGCCTTTGGTTGCGGGTATGCAGGCCATTTAAACATTACCTTCACAGCTTTACCTCGAACAAAATCAGTAGTTACAGCTACTATTTCTAGGGTAGTTGCTGTTTCCTTACCACTTCTTCGTAAATTTGAAATGTAGTATGCATCGTTTGGAACTGCTCCGATAAATTCTTTTTTACCTTTAGGAAGTTCGCGATAAATTTCATAATGCTGAATATCACCTTCCACTGACTCCCATGATAAATCTAAATCAGCATATAGTCCCTTCGAGAAAGTTGGATTTTTCACCTTGGCTTTCGTTGGTATCGCTGGGACCTCTTTATCGTTATGTTTATTTGTAACTTTAATTTCTCCGATGTTGATTTGATAATCTTTTATTGCTTCATCACTCTCGAAGAATAGAGAAATAGTTGCAATTTTTTTCCCCTTATATTTGTTTAATTTAAATGTTTCTTCCATCCATTGATCTCGACTCTTTTTCTTCACATCAAAAAACACAAAATCATCAGGGTGGTCCACAAAGCTTACACCAAGTTTCATGTTAGGCTTTTTCACATCAGTTTTGTAAGTTACAGAGATCTCAGTATCCTTTTCAACTGGTAGATTCGTTTTATAAAGCTTCACATGTGTCGCATTTTTTTTCGTTAGGGTACCAGAAACCTTCAAAGAGCTACCACCGTAAAATGCTGTATCCCAATCGAAATCAACATTTAGAGGCTCCCCTTTGCTATCCTTTAACCAGCGCCATGTTGGTAAAATATCTTGTAAACTACGGTTATTCCATTCTTTTATACTTTGTGTAGAACCACCTACTGCAAAGAATTCCCCACTACCTGTATTAAAATGTGTTACAAATGGAAGCTCTTGAATTACCGTTTTTGCAGTAAAGTAGTGAGCCATCCCTTTCCAGTTTCCATTTTCACCAGTCTTGCGAGGATCCCCAGCTTTTCCAGTCCAGAATTCTTGTTCTTTCTGATAGAACGCTTCCATTGTTTCAGATGTTTTAAAAGCCCAGTCTGGACGGTAAATCCCTAAGGAAGTCAAAGGTTTTTGTCCTTCTGGGAAAATGCCATTCCAAGGAATGTTTGTCTTAGTTCCATTTGCTTCTACATCAATGCCAGTATATAGGTCATATGGACTTCTACCAATTTCCAATGCCTTATCATGAGAAGATTGTTGATTCGTCCACCAGAAATTTAAAAACATACTGTCGGAAATTCTGTCATTACCATCTTGTAAGAACATTTTATTACGATCTGTTAAGTGATTTTGCCAGTTAATTGATCCGTTTTCTACCATTGAGTCATACCACATAATGTGCATGTCTTCTTGCTTATTGTCTTGTAGATATTTTAAAAACTTTTTCGTTTTTTGTGCAGTTTCATTATTTCCACCTGCTGTTTCTTGGTTGATAAACCAGCCGTCAAATCCGTAATATTTAGCAACCTCTAAAAGTTTGTCAGCAGCAGGAAATGACCCATCCTCACGCTGTGTAAGCATTTGGTCTACCCATTTCGCTTGTCCTCCGTACGTTATTGGAGGAAAGAAAATAGTACCTAAGATTGGAACGCCATTTTTATGAGAAGCATCAATCACATCAGCGCTTGGAGGAGTAATAATTCCTTCTCCAGCAGAACCCGCCCAATACACCATTAAATCAACGTACTGCCAGTAGCTAAATGTATTTGCAAAAAATTTATTTCCGCCTTGAGATGGAACCCCGCTTGTGTTGGGATTTAATGCCGATAATGCAACCAATTTAGCTTCTGACTGAGATGTTTCATTCACATTGAAAACAACTTCTCTATCAGCTAATGGAACAGTACTTTTGTTATATACAGCATCAGAATCATTTTCTGGACTCCACTTTAATAATGTTTCAGGATACCAATAAGATGATTCCGGCTGTTTTGCAAAACCCGTAATCGGAAGTACACAAACTAAAAGCAAACCTAAGAACGCAGTGACAAGACCATATCTTATTTTCAACAAATTCCCACCCCTGTTAGTAAGATTATTTTATCCATCCTCTGTAACAACCAAGATGCGGTACTGTGTCTTAACTTAGATATTGTTTTCTTGTAGCTTTTTATAAAGCGGACTACCTTTAACTGCAAAACCACATAAACTTAATACAAATTCACTAAACATCGAATTCGCCCATGAGAACCACTCTCTCGTAAATTCTTCTGGTTGGTCTGCATTAAAGCCCTCATGCATAAATCCAGTTCCGCCATCCGATTGCTTCATCTCTTCCAAAATTCTCTTCTTATCAGAAGCATCTGTAGATGTCATCCCCTCAATTGCTAATGCAATATGCCATATATAATGATCGGGTGTATGAAGACTCCCAATTCCATTGGCCACTTTTCCTTCATAAAAGTAAGGATTATCTCTACTTAATAAAAAGCGGCGAGTATTCTGATAGGTTTTATCATCAAATTGGCACCAGCCCAGATAAGGAGCTGCTAGTAAACTAGGGATGTTCGCATCATCCATAAGATGATATCTTCCCATTCCATCCGTTTCATAGACATATAAATCTCCATAAATCGGATGTTCTAACACTGCATATTCTTCTATTCCTGCTTTTATCTCAGAAGCTAGTTGCTCACATTGCTTTGCAAGGCTTTCATCCTTTAAAACTTCTCTACAGATCTCTGATGCATAACCTAGCACTACTACCGCAAACATATTTGCAGGTACTAAATAACCATATAAACAAGCATCATCACTTGGTCTAAATCCACTCCAAGTCATTCCCGTTCTCACAGTTTTAGATCCTTTCCCATCCCTGTTCAGAGTATCTGATTGTCTTACATCCATTCTTTCAAAGCTATATGGTGATTCATCCTCATGATTTTGTTCCACTTTCCAGACATGCAGAATCTTGTTCAATGCTTTTACAAATGTGTCATCAAAGTAGGCCGTTCTTCCAGTTGATTTCCACAATAGGTAAGAAAGCTGAATTGGATAGCAAAGTGAGTCAATTTCATATTTACGTTCCCATGTCATTGGGGACATATCAGTTTTATCATCTTGATGGCCTTTTCCATTAGCGGTTTCATTGAATGCATTTGCATATGGGTCATGAACGATATAGTTCATTTGACGACGAACAACACCTTCAATTAATTTCGCCATTTCTTCGTCCTTTTCAGCAGCAAGTAAATATGGACGTACTTGGGCAGCTGAATCTCTTAACCACATAGCTGGTATATCACCTGTAATGACAAATGTTGTTCCATCTTCTTGTGGCTTTAGTGTTGTTTCATACGTATTAACAAAACATTGTTCAAACATCTCATGAAGCTTTTTATCTTCAGGGAAATTCTTCTTCACCTTTTCTATTAAATAAGATAGTGATTGTGGGATTGTTTTCTCAGTGTTCATTACCTTCACTCCTTCACTTGCCAACCAAGGCTAATAATTTCAAACGGTTTTACTTTTTCTTGAATTTGCGTATTTTCAAACGGCTCTTTCACATTCTCAACGATAGTACTCTTATAACTATTTGTACCTTGCATTGGTTGAGCAATTACCATTGTTTCTTTTTCAGATGTGTTAAACCATCGAGCAATTACATCATCTCTTTCCTCCGCTAGCTTGATAGAAGAGATTGCTAATGATTTACCTTCCCAAGTAAAAAATGTCTTTTCGGTTGGAAGTAACCCTTCATGTACATCTGTTTGTACAGCAATCACAGGCACTTGGAAGTCATACGCCTCTTTGAATACTTCTGACTCAACCACTGTACCTTTGTGAGGGATAACCATCCATTCTGCTTGGTACGTTCCAATACATTGAGCCTCTGGTGTTGAAAATAGACCCCAATCCCCTAACTCAGAAGTTGAACGGAGAATCGTAACGGCTATTGTTTGTTGTTCCTCAAGGATTTCATACTCATGTAATCCTTTATTCGCAATTGTCATCCCATGCTTTCCATCTGTTACACTTACAAAAACCTGTTGGTGATGATCGAAACTAGGATTGTCCCACTCTCTTTCAGGTATATTAGGACGTTTTGCCACTTCAAAAATACTGTCTGCATAGTGTTCATTCGTACTTAGATTAGTTGGAAAAAGAACACGTAGACGATGATCCTTTGCTTGGTTTTCAATTGTAACCTTAACAGAAGGCCCCTTCGCTTTTTGATCTAACTGAATATGAGTAGTTAAACGAATTGTTACATTTTCAGAAGATCGACCTGATAGCCGGTCCTTATGCCAAACTAATAGTTCCTTTTCTCGTTGAAACTGTTCACCAGCCTCTTTTGGAATCTCCCACTCATGAACAAGTTCTATAACGGAACGTAATGAATGGTCTTCAACTACTCTTATCTCCGCTTTCAAATCTTTCGTTGTAAGTGGAACTTCACCATTTGGCTTCTTAAACATATATTCGTTACCAATGTCCCCGCTATTTTCATAAATTCCTAGATTTTCGAATACTTTCCCAGTCTGTTTGTCAGTCAATGTATACGAACCATTTTCATGAACAAACAAATGAACAAATTCATTCTCCAATTCACGAGCACATTGATTAATCGATGGCTGTTCATTCAACTTCGTTTCCTTGGCCGGTTTGATATAAAATGTTTTATATCCATAGCCCGGAAGAGATTGAGCTAGGAATGTTAATTTGATAATTCTTGCATAATAGGGACGTCGGAAACCATCTCCTGGTAACTCATATCCAAAACGGGTACCAAGGTCCTTTGTTTTACAAACATGTACCTTACCACTTTTATCAACCAAATTAATATCAGGTAAATCCTTCGAACCAAGGAAATCTGGAATCTCTGAAAAAGGCATATCTGAAAAATAGACTTTTTCTAGCTCAACTTCCTTTTCGATAACCACATCTCGTGAATTTCCTGATGTGTTAAAAACAACAACTGGAATCATATCCTCATCAACAACACTTTGTTTCGTTGAAATATGAGATACAACTTCATTGGCCTTCTCCTCGATAATAGTTGATGTAGTCTGCTGAACCTTCTCAAAACGAGTTACCATTTCTCGATGTACTTCATCTACACTACAACCGCAAATACTGTCATGTGGATGGTTTTCCATCAAAGTTTTCCATGCATATCGTAAATAATCACGTGGATATTCATGACCAAGAAAATATGAAAAAACGGATAGTGGTTCAGCCACTTTTTCTAAAAGTGTTTGACACTTTTGATTCATCTGCTTTAAATAGATGCGGGCAGATGCTGTATTTACAAGAGTTGACCACCCATCTGTACGTTGATTTCGCAGTTCACCGGTAATAGTCTGGAGTTGTTCTGGTAATGATTCCTGAAGTACTTCCATATAATCATCAAAATTAGAGTGTACAAACGTGATATCTGGAAAAAGTTCTTCAGCCACCTTGATTGCTTCTCCTATATCCACTTGAATTGGCTGATGATCACAACCATTCATGAAAAGAAGATTTGGTGTTGAAGAATATTTCTTAGCATCAGCTAGTTTTGTTTCCCAATACTTTTTCGCACTCTCTCTATCAACTGGTACTTCATTGCCGTTTGAATACCAATTCGCAAACAAAACACCAAGCACCGCCGAGCCATCTGGCGACTTCCACTTAAGTTCTGAATATGGCGATTCAAATGTTTTCGCATCGCTCACCATATTATTAAATCCGGTTGGTTTCACACCTCTCCCAAACGCAGCAGTTTTAATATTAGCTTGCTGAAGCAATTGAGGTGCTTGCCCGTAAATGCCAAATGTATCTGGGAAGTACCCTACCTTTGACACAACACCGTATTCCTTTGCAGCTTGTAACCCATACAACATATTTCTGACATTCGCTTCCGAGCTTGTTAAAAATGCGTCCTGTAACACATACCAAGGACCGATATGAAGCTTTTTTTCTTGTACTAGCTTCTTAATCAATTCTTTTTTATCAGGACGAATTTGGAAATAATCTTCTAAAATAATCATTTGTCCATCCAAGTGAAAGCTCTGAAAATCTTCCCCCTTTTCAAACAAATCGATAAGTGTATCCATCAACTTCACTAAATAGTACCGATGCTTTTCAAAAGGCATATACCATTCCCGATCCCAGTGGGAGTGGGAAATAATATGCGCAGTAGTCTTAAATTCCATTTTGTTTCCCTCCTATATCTCAATCCTTCGACAGGATAGCAACCGCAGCATCCTTTACTCCCGTCAATGTACCAAGACGCTTTTTATAACTTCAGTAATTAGCTATCTTGGTGTAAAAGGTAATTGGTTATTTACTACTAGCCATTAATAAAATGCTGGCTGTTCGATGATGGCACCACCACCTAATACGAACAGCTAAGGATTTAATACTTGAACTGCTAGATCGGTATTAGGAAAGCGCTATCAATATTTTGCACTATAGGATAACCATGCCACGATTTAAATTGTGTGGATTTAGTACCTTCACTTGTTTCAAATCTAGCTGACCCGGAGCACCTATACCGATTCCTGTAATGGTTAGGAATTGTTGCATTGAATTCTTTTACACACGATACACTCAAGTTGGTAGCGTATAACCTGGTATTTTACTTAGGTCGGAAATTCATGTGCTGTTAGGACGTCTCCATCCTCTTGTACAAAGTCAATCGCTATATTCGTTCCTCCAATATCATGCCTATAGCAGTTTTCATGTACAATCGCCTTCTTCTACTTTTCTTCACATTAACGATATGTTTCAGCAAATCAATAGTCAATCACCACAGAGAAAGTGATAAGCTTTTTCCATATAATCTAAAATTTATCCATATTTTATGAAAGTGTAATTTTTTTTTAGTATAAGACCTTGTTCAAATAGAAAGACAAAAAGAGCCGAGTAGATCAATGCACCGAAATTTAGAGTAGTGGGGGAGATATCTTTTTAAAGTCAAAATTTCAATACTTGGCTAACTTATATGATAAGTATCTGTAATTTTTGAGAAGCATGAGGAACTTTAGCCCATTACTATACATGCTTCCCTTTTATTTGAAGCTGGTGTAGGTATAAAAGAGGCTCAAGAGCGGTTAGGTCATCTGGGGATATTCAAATTACAATGAACGCCTATATACACCTTACAGACTACTTAATAGAGCAGACAGGAGAGCCCTAAAGGTACATTGAGCTATGATAGTGATGAAATACGTGTGGGCAAAAAATTTTATACAAAAAAAAGACCCCCAACCAAAATGGTTGAGAGCCTTTGAAACGGTAATAGAATTAACGTTTTGAGAACTGAGGTGCACGACGTGCGCCTTTAAGACCGTATTTTTTACGTTCTTTCATACGTGGGTCACGAGTTAGTAAACCAGCAGATTTAAGAGCTGGACGGAATTCTGGATCAACTTGAAGCAATGCACGAGCGATACCGTGACGGATTGCTCCAGCTTGACCAGTGTATCCACCACCGCTAACGTTTACAAGAACGTCGTAATTTCCAGTAGTTTCTGTTGCAACTAGTGGTTGGTTAACAACTTCACGTAATGCTGCGAAAGGAATATATTCATTAATGTCACGACCGTTAATAACGATGCGACCTTCGCCTGGTACTAAACGTACACGAGCTACTGAGCTCTTACGGCGACCAGTACCATAATATTGAACTTGTGCCAAGATAGT
Organism: Peribacillus sp. P4_C12; assembly: GCF_056402095.1. Lineage (NCBI taxonomy): Bacteria > Bacillati > Bacillota > Bacilli > Caryophanales > Bacillaceae > Peribacillus > Peribacillus sp. P4_C12. Next base: position 53,385 of record NZ_JBFUIB010000005.1, on the reverse strand, counting down.
AACCTCCTTAGTAATTATCCGCGTAATTCGTATACTTCTGGTTGTTGAGCAGCGTGTGGGTGCTCAGCTCCAGCGTATACGTGTAATTTTTTATAGATTTGACGACCAAGAGAATTCTTTGGAAGCATACCTTTGATAGCAAGTTCAAGCATTCTCTCAGGGTAGTTTGTACGCATTTCAAGAGCAGTTCTAGTTTTAAGACCGCCTGGATGCATAGTGTGACGGTAATAAATTTTGTCAGTCAATTTTTTACCAGTCAAATGGATTTTTTCAACATTGATCAAAATTACATGATCACCAGTGTCAATGTTTGGTGTAAAAGTTGGTTTATGTTTACCACGTAAGATGGATGCTACTTCAGTAGAAAGGCGACCCAAAGTTTTGCCTTCAGCGTCAATCACATACCATTTACGTTCTACTTCATTAGCTTTCGCCATAAATGTCGTACGCATGGTTAACCTCCTAAAAAACTTTTTAATTTTTTATATTTATTTTCAATCACAATAAACTTCCGGGGCTTATCGTGGGATTAAAATACATACCATATTATATTAACTTCTCCCAGTTTCATTGTCAAGGGAATGTTACACTAGGATAAGTTGTCTATAAAACACTTTCTACAACTCAGCGAAAAGATCAGTATCGCCTCAACCCGCTTTACTATTGATCTTAACCATTTTGTCACTTGTAAAAAAACTGATATCACACTTAAAATATTTTTATTTGTAAAATACTTTCCATAAATACAGTCCATGACCTGGTGCTGTTTTCCCAGCAAAACTACGGTCTTTCTTGTCCAATATCCCAATTATATCTCGAGGTGCTATTTTGCCGCTCCCGACTTCTAGAAGCGTCCCAACTAAGATACGCACCATATTATACAGAAAGCCTTCTCCAACAAAGCGAAAAACCATAAATCCATCAGTCTCATTAAAATCCATTTCTTGAATAGTTCGGACTTTATCGACCACTTCTGTTTTTGCCGAACAAAAACTTGTAAAGTCATGGGTCCCTATTAAATAGGAAATTGCTTCCCTCATTGCCTTCTCATCTAATGAATAAGGATAATGATAGGCGTAATTGCGTTGAAACGGATCCTGCAGTTTTGAACGGGCAATAATATATCGGTACTCCTTGCCAGTCGTATGGAACCTTGCATGAAAATCTGCAGACACAATATCGACTTCCAAAACGACGATATCGCTTGGAAGAAGGGCGCTGAACGCCTTTACCCAATTTTCAGTAGGAAATGTAAGGGGTGATTCAAAATGAATGACCTGACCCTTTGCATGAACCCCTGAATCTGTCCGGCCTGAAGCTGTCACTTTTACAATTTCACCCTTATGCATTTTGGCTAGGACTTCCTCAAATTCACTTTGTATCGTTCGTTTCTCAGGTTGCACCTGATAACCAGCGAAATCTGTGCCATCATAAGCAATCACACATTTATATTTTGGCATATAGTACTCTTCCTTATTATGAACGTAATAAAAATAACATGACCGCAAGAGCACCTAGAGAGACCATCAACAGGGTGTCACTAGTCTTCCAACTTAATTGACGGTATTTTGTACGGCCTTCCCCACCACGGTATCCTCTGGATTCCATGGCTGTTGCCAATTCTTCTGCCCGTTTGAACGAGCTCACAAATAATGGGACAAGCAGCGGTACTATCGATTTAACCCTATCCTTTATTGGACCTGATGAAAAATCAACTCCCCTTGCTGTTTGTGCCTTCATGATTTTTTCGGTTTCTTCCATTAGCGTTGGAATGAAGCGAAGGGCAATGGACATCATCAATGCTAGTTCATGAACCGGCATCTTCCATTTTTTTAAGGGCCCCAACAACTCTTCCATTCCATCAGTAATGGATATCGGTGTTGTCGTCAACGTTAATAGAGACGTAACCAGAATTAGTAAGGTAAACCTTAAGGATATAAATAACCCTTGCATCAAGCCACCTTCGTAAATTTCAAACCAGCCATATTTAAAAAGGACTTCTCCTTCTTTCGTAAACAAGATATGCAGTAAGAATGTAAAGACGATTAAGAAAAAGATAGGTTTTAATCCATTATAAAGATAGCGAAGCGGAATCTTAGAAAGACTAATTAACATAACAGTAAATACAGCAAGCAAAGAGTATGAAACGACATTATTCGCCAAAAAAACGACACAGACAAACAGGAATACCAACAGTAGCTTAGCCCTCGGGTCCATTTTATGCATCATAGAGTCAGAAGGGACATAACGCCCGATAATCATTTTATCCAGCATTAGCGGTTCCCCCGTTTCATCGCTTTATCGATTTCTATCGCTAAATCCCCGATATTAAGACAAGGGTGATCAAAACGAACACCTAGTTCCTTCTGAAGCTTGAGCTGAAAACGGACCGTATCAGGTACATCTAGACCAAGCTCTAGCAACTGCTCAGGCTGGGAAAAAATCTCCTGAGGAGTTCCTTTTTTGAACACCGTACCCTGGTGCATGATAATGATGTCATCTGCATACTTAGCTGCATCCTCCATGCTATGAGTCACCAGAATCGTTGAAATGCCGCGAACTTTATGCAAATCATAAAACATATCCATAATCTCTTTCCGTCCTCTTGGATCAAGTCCGGCTGTAGGCTCATCTAGTACCAATACTTCCGGTTCCATAGCCAGTACACCTGCAATTGCTACCCGTCGCATTTGACCACCGGATAAGTCGAATGGAGATTTTACCAGGATATCCTCACTTAGTCCAACTTGTACAATGGCTTTCCTTGCTAATTTCTTAGCTTCTACTTCAGAAACCCCAAAATTCATTGGCCCGAAACATATATCCTTTTCAACGGTTTCATCAAATAGCTGGTGTTCCGGAAACTGAAAAACAATACCGACCTTTTGTCTAATCGGCCGTAATAACTTTTCTTTTTTTCCGGCTTCTATCGTCCGGTCTCCAATGAAGACTCGGCCCTTAGTCGGTTTTAAAAGAGCATTTAAATGCTGCAGTAACGTTGATTTACCGGAGCCTGTATGGCCTATTATTGCAGTATAGGTTCCCGATTCCATTGAAATATTAACATCATGAAGGGCTAGATGTTCAAAGGGAGTATTGACCTGATAGCGGTATTCTACATCATCGAGTGTAATTCGCATAAATCCTTCACCAACTCTTCCTCTGTCAAATGCCCATTCACAACACGAACACCATTTTTTTGCAACTCTTTAGTTAGTTTTACCGAAAAGGGAATATCTAGACCAAGAGCTATTAATTCTTCCTCTAATTCAAAAATATCTTGAGGAGGCCCTTCGCGATATAACTGACCTTGATTCATGACTATCATACGATCAGCTTTCGCAGCTTCCTCAAGATCATGGGTAATCGATATAACTGTAATCTCATTTTCCTGTTTTAATTCTCTCACAGTTTCAAGCACTTCTTCACGGCCTCTTGGGTCAAGCATAGAGGTTGCTTCATCTAAGATGATGATATCTGGCTGTAAGGCAATGACACCTGCTATGGCCACTCGTTGCTTTTGACCGCCGGATAGATGGTGCGGCTCTTGATTAAGAAAGGCATTCATTTTAACCTTATTCAGCGCACCATGAACACGCTCCACCATAACCTGCTGAGAAACACCGGCGTTTTCTAAACCAAAAGCCACATCATCCTGAACTGTAGTGCCTACAAATTGATTATCTGGATTTTGAAAAACCATGCCAATTTTCTGGCGTACATCCCAAACGGTTTCTTCCGTCATTATTTGATCATTAATCATAATCGTACCTGAGTGGGCGAACTGAAGACCATTCAATAACTTCGCTAATGTCGACTTGCCGGAACCATTATGGCCAACGATCGCAAGCCACTCCCCTTGATAAATATCAAAAGAAACATCATCTAAGGCGTTTCGAGACTGACCCTCATATCTAAAAATAATATTCTCTAAAGAAACCAGCTTCTTCCCCATGTGGCCCTCCTCATCCTCGACTGCACTCATCTTATCTTAACTCTGCTGAATTAACATAAATAAACAATGAAATATCAGTATTTATTCTTCTGAAAATATAAAAAAACGCTGCACCCCTTCCACCGAAAGAATTTTCGGTAAATTAAGAGCAGCTTACAGCGGGCCTGTTACGAAAAACAGGTTATCTTATAATCGCTTATAAAAAGCGGGAAGGGATGCTTGAGCTAGACGTGAAGGCTCCCTGTAGAACAGGTTCCGCCAGCCATCGTAACACTCAATGCGAATTTCTAAAAAAACAGAATTTCTATAAAAAAAGAAAAAGGGCAAAGAACAAGTGAGTATATTCATTTGTCCCGCCCTTTTTCATCGTTGTTATTAAACTAATTCAATAACCACGACTGGTGCACCGTCACCGCGGCGTGGACCAACTTTCATGATACGAGTGTATCCGCCTTGACGTTCTTCATAACGTGGAGCAACGTCACTGAATAGCTTATGAAGGGCATCTGTACCATTCTCAGCGTCAGCGATTTCGTTACGGATGAATGCTGCAGCTTGACGGCGTGCATGCAAGTCACCACGTTTACCAAGAGTGATCATTTTATCTACTACAGAACGTAATTCTTTTGCACGTGCTTCAGTAGTTTCAATGCGCTCATGGATAATAAGATCCGTAGCTAAATCACGAAGTAATGCTTTACGTTGTGCGCTAGTGCGTCCTAACTTTCTGTAACCCATTAGAGATTCCCTCCTTTGTTGAAGTTCTATATTGTGTGTCTATTACAAGGCTCACAACATAATGGATGATTCCGCCATGTTATCAGTCGTCTTTACGAAGACCTAAGCCTAATTCTTCTAGTTTCGCTTTCACTTCTTCAAGTGATTTACGGCCTAGATTACGAACTTTCATCATATCTTCTTCCGTTTTGTGAGCAAGCTCTTGAACGGTATTGATTCCAGCACGTTTCAAGCAGTTATAAGAACGAACAGAAAGGTCTAATTCTTCGATCGTCATCTCAAGAACTTTTTCTTTTTGATCCTCTTCTTTTTCAACCATGATTTCAGCATTTTGAGCTTCGTCAGTTAACCCAACAAAGATATTTAAATGCTCTGTTAAAATCTTAGCTCCAAGTGCTACCGCTTCTTGCGGACCCGTACTGCCATCAGTCCAAACATCGAACGTTAACTTGTCAAAGTTAGACAACTGTCCAACACGTGTATTTTCAACTTGGAAAGATACTCGTGAAACTGGAGTGTAAAGAGCATCGATTGGAATTACACCAATTGGCTGATCTTCTCTCTTGTTTTGAACAGCAGGAGTGTAGCCGCGGCCGCGACGTGCAGATAAACGCATACGCATATGACCGTTTTTACCGATTGTAGCAATATATAAATCCGGATTAAGAATTTCTACATCACTATCATGAGTGATATCAGCAGCCGTAATGACTCCGTCACCTTGAACGTCAATTTCTAGCGTCTTCTCTTCATCAGAGTAAATCTTTAGAGCTAGTTTTTTCACATTAAGAATGATAGATGTAACATCTTCTACGACGCCTTCAATTGTTGAGAACTCATGTAGCACTCCATCAATTTGTATAGCTGTGACAGCAGCACCTGGGAGTGAGGATAAAAGGATACGACGTAAGGAGTTACCCAATGTAGTACCATACCCACGCTCTAGTGGCTCTACGACGAATTTACCGAATTTGGTATCGTCGTTGATTTCAACCGTTTCGATTTTTGGTTTTTCTATTTCGATCATCAATAAACCCTCCTTCAAAACGTCAAAACCCCGGTAAGTAAACATGTCACTTAAACCGAAATTCCCCATGTATACGTTCCCGCTGTGCGCAACAACTGAAAATTAATCTTCTGTAAGAACGCAAACTTAGTATTATATCCCATTATTGACAGGAATACAAAATCTATACAGAAAAATTAAACACGGCGACGTTTTGGTGGACGGCATCCGTTATGTGGAACTGGAGTTACATCTTTAATTGCAGTTACTTCTAGGCCAGCAGCTTGAAGTGCACGAATAGCAGCCTCACGTCCAGCACCAGGTCCTTTAACTGTAACTTCAAGAGTTTTCATACCATGTTCAATTGATGTTTTAGCAGCTGTTTCAGCAGCCATTTGTGCAGCGAATGGCGTAGATTTACGAGATCCACGGAATCCTAAAGCTCCAGCACTTGACCAAGAAATAGCATTACCATGAGAGTCAGTGATCGTAACGATTGTGTTATTGAATGTTGAACGAATATGTGCAATACCAGTTTCTATATTCTTTTTCACACGACGTTTACGTGTATTAGTTTTACGTGCCATGAAAAGTAACCTCCTTTACTAATTATTTTTTCTTGTTAGCTACAGTACGACGAGGTCCTTTACGCGTACGAGCATTGTTTTTTGTATTTTGTCCACGAACAGGAAGTCCACGACGGTGACGTAAACCACGGTAAGAACCGATTTCCATTAGACGTTTAATGTTAAGGGAAATTTCACGACGAAGGTCGCCTTCTACTTTTAACTTGTCAATGATATCACGAATTTTGTTCAATTCGTCTTCCGTTAAGTCACGAACGCGAGTTTCTTCAGAAACACCAGCTTCTGCAAGAACTTTAATCGCTGTTTGTTTTCCAATACCATATATATATGTTAATGAGATAACAATACGTTTGTCACGGGGAATATCTACTCCAGCAATACGTGCCATGCTTGAGTGCACCTCCTTCTATTTAGCCTTGTTTTTGTTTATGTTTAGGGTTTTCGCAAATAACCATAACTTTACCTTTTCTGCGGATAACTTTACACTTTTCGCAGATTGGTTTGACTGATGGTCTGACTTTCATTGCTATCTAACCTCCTTATACAGATCGGAGCGTAACCGGATTATTTAAACCGGTATGTGATTCTGCCGCGAGTTAGATCATACGGGGAAAGCTCAACCGTAACTTTATCTCCAGGCAAAATGCGAATAAAGTGCATACGAATTTTACCGGATACATGAGCTAAAACAGTATGACCATTTTCTAATTCTACCTTAAACATTGCATTTGGCAAAGTCTCTTGTACTGTGCCTTCTACTTCAATTACATCATCTTTCGCCATTAAAGTGATTCTCCCTTCTCTATGCGTGAACCTATTAAAGGTACACATCTTTCCGTCAACATTACTCCAGTCCAATTATCCTCAAAAGTCATACAATTCTGCATCAAGTATTCACCATTTTGTAGAACCAGGCTTTAACTGAGGACCTTTATCAGTTGGACCGAAATGAGGAATTTATGGGTCCTCATGTAAGTCTTGACCGATTCCGTGACCGACATACTCTCAAAATAGAGAAGCAATTAGTCTCGACATAGGTTTGAATAGCATGGGAGATGTTTGAAAGGCGCACGCCTGACATAGCTTCTTTCAACCCTCTATATCATGACTCTTTAGGAATCCTAATAGAGTCACTGCATTTCTTCATCAATTTTGCCGACCGGATATGTCCATGAAGATTACTTATAAAGTAATCGCCCAATTCAGGGAATACCAAGTACAAGAACCTGATTAATAAATGTGAGAATGCTCTAGCGAAATCCATTATACCCTTTGTATTAAAGGAATGCACCAAGTTTAACTAGTAAGTTGTAAAAATGGTATGAATTTCATAAATCAATACGATGATTAATTTTGCAAAGCACCAAGTAACACATCAATGTTTTCAAATACCTTATTAATATCTTGCTGTCCGTTAATGTTTACCAAGTATCCTTTTTCTCCGTAGAAATCAAGAAGTGGCTTAGTTTGTTTCAAATTCACATCTAAGCGATTTTGAACCGTTTCTTCATTATCGTCAGCACGTTGATATAATTCTCCGCCACAGCGGTCGCATACATCATCTTTAGTAGGAGGATTGAATACAAGATGGTATGTCGCACCACATGATTTGCAAATACGACGTCCTGTCAATCTTTCCATTAAGATGCTTTTATCCACATCGATATTAATGACAAAATTTATTTTACGATCTAAATCAGTAAGGATGCTTTCAAGTGCTTCTGCTTGTGCCACAGTACGTGGGAATCCATCAAGCAAAAATCCTTTTAGGCAGTCCTCCTTGCTTAAACGCTCACGTACAATGCCGATGGTAACTTCATCAGGTACCAATTCGCCTTTGTCCATGAATGATTTTGCCTTTAGACCTAATTCTGTTCCATCTTTGATAGCTGTTCGGAACATATCTCCAGTAGAAATATGAGGGATATTATATTTTTCTACGATTTGTTCGGCTTGAGTGCCCTTACCAGCACCCGGCAGACCCATTAACACTAGATTCAATTTTCTTCCCCCTCAAACTCTATAATGGGTAAAGGGAACATGTTGTTCCCAAAACTCATTACTTTATAAAGCCTTTATAGTGTCTTTTCACAAGTTGTGACTCTAGCTGTTTCATCGTATCAAGGGCTACCCCTACAACGATTAGTAAACTAGTTCCACCAATCTGTGCAGATTGAGGAAGGTCAGCAAGCTTTATGAAAAATACCGGTAAAACGGCGATGACTGCTAAGAATATAGAACCAACAAACGTTAGACGGTATAAAACACGTGTTAAATATTCTTGTGTACTCTTACCTGGACGAATCCCCGGCACATAGCCACCTTGCTTTTTCAAATTCTCAGCCATTTGTTCAGGATTAACCTGAATGAATGCATAAAAATACGCAAAAGCAATGATAAGAGCAACATATATGATCATACCAATTGGATTGGTATAAACAAGATGTTCTGTAATCCAACTAGTGACACTGTTCTTTCCAAAAAAAGAAGCGATTGTAGTTGGGGTGATAAGAAATGCCATTGCAAAGATTACCGGAATAACCCCCGCAGCATTTACTTTCAATGGTAAATGTGTAGACTGGCCACCCATTTGTGTACGACCTACCGCAGCACGTTTAGCATACTGAATAGGAATTTTACGCAATGCCTGCTGAATAAAAATAACAGCAACCACGATTGCTAATACTGCTAAAACAATAAGGACAATAGTTATTATTCGTAAAAATAATTGATCTCCAGCATTTTCGAACTGCTGTGCGTAGATCTGGTTTGCCGTATTTGGCAAACTAGCCACGATACCAGCAAAGATTATGATAGAAATCCCATTACCTACACCTTTAGCAGTGATCAGCTCTCCTAACCACAGAAGAAAAGCTGTTCCTGCCGTTAAGACAGTCGCAATAAGCAAGTATGTTGCAATTCCAGGATTTTCAATCAACTGGCCACCTGACATATTATTGAACCCATAAGACATACCAAAAGCTTGGATAAATCCGAGTATAATAGTGAAGTACCTCGTGAATTGAGCTAATTTACGGCGCCCTGCTTCTCCTTGTTTAGACCATTCAGTGAACTTTGGTACAACATCCATCTGTAATAGTTGAACGATAATAGATGCCGTGATATACGGCATAATACCCATCGCTAAAATAGAGAAGTTTTGAAGTGCTCCGCCGCCAAAGGTATTTAAAAGACCTATGACGCTTAGCTGGTCCTGTGCAGCGAGAAAATCGGCATTCACATGCGGCACAGGAATAAATGTACCGATGCGATAGACGATTAACATTAGAAGGGTAAAAATAATCTTATTCCTTATTTCACCCACGCGCATAAAATTGGAGATCGTGCGAAACATTAGATCACCTCTGTATTACCGCCAGCAGCTTCGATAGCTTCTTTAGCAGTAGAAGAGAATTTGTGAGCTTTAACAGTAAGCTTTTTCTCAATGCTTCCTTTTGCAAGAATTTTGATTCCTGCTTTTTCTTTACTTACAATACCAGTCTCAAGTAATAGAGCTGGTGTTACTTCAGTACCGTCTTCGAAAAGATTTAACGTATCAAGATTCACGATAGCATAGTCTTTACGGTTAATGTTGGTAAATCCACGTTTAGGTAAACGTCTGAATAGAGGAGTTTGTCCCCCTTCAAATCCAAGGCGTACACCGCCGCCGGAACGAGCGTTTTGTCCTTTGTGACCTTTACCTGCTGTTTTACCGTTACCAGATCCAATACCGCGACCTTTACGTTTACGTTCTTTACGAGAACCTTCTGCAGCTTTTAACTCATGAAGTTTCATGTTGGCACCTCCTTGTTAAGTTAAAAATTATTTTATTGTTCTTTTACAGTAACAAGATGAGCAACTTTGGTAATCATACCGCGAATCGCAGGGTTATCATCATGAACAACCGTTTGATGCATTTTACGTAAACCCAAAGTGTTAACTGTAACACGTTGATCTTCAGGACGACCAATCAAGCTGCGAGTGAGGGTAATTTCTAATTTATTAGCCATAATTTGATTTCCCTCCTTATCCTAACAGTTCTTGTACTGATTTTCCACGTAACTTAGCTACGTCTTCAGCACGTTTCAATTGCTTCAATCCTTCGATTGTTGCGCGAACCATATTAATAGGTGTGTTAGTACCTAATGATTTAGACAAGATATCGCTAACTCCGCCTAATTCAAGTACCGCACGAACAGGACCACCAGCAATTACTCCTGTACCTTCAGAAGCTGGTTTCAATAGAATGTGACCTGCGCCATAGCGTCCGTTCACAAGGTGAGGAATTGTAGTTCCAACCATTGGTACAGTAATTAGATTTTTCTTAGCGTCCTCAATAGCTTTACGGATTGCATCCGGAACTTCTTGAGCTTTACCAGTACCAAATCCAACATGACCGTTTTTATCACCTACAACTACTAGTGCAGTGAAACGGAAACGACGTCCGCCTTTAACAACTTTAGCTACACGATTTACTGTAACTACGCGTTCTTCAAGTTCTAATTTATTAGGATCAATGCTACGCATCTGTTTATGTCCCTCCTTATCCATTAAAATTCTAAGCCGTTTTCACGAGCAGCGTCAGCCAATGCTTTAACACGACCATGGAAGAGGTAACCACCGCGGTCAAATACCACAGCTTTGAAACCTTTTTCAACAGCACGTTTCGCAATAAGTTCGCCAACTTTTTGAGCTGCTTCAGCATTGCTACTAGCTTCGATACCGATCTCTTTATCAAGAGTTGAAGCACTTGCTAATGTTACGCCTTTTGCATCGTCAATTAATTGTGCGTAAATGTGTTTGTTTGAACGAAACACATTTAAACGAGGACGAGCTTCTGTTCCAGAAAGCTTTGCACGCACACGTGCATGTCTTTTCTGACGAGTAGCATTTTTATCAAGCTTCGTAATCATTTACGTCACTCCTTTCGTTTACTTATGCGGCATTACTTACCAGTTTTACCTTCTTTACGACGAACGAATTCGCCTTCGTAACGAATACCTTTACCTTTATATGGTTCAGGTGGGCGAACATCACGGATATTAGCTGCAAGAGCTCCTACACGTTCTTTGCTAGCACCTTTAATAATTACTTTTGTATTAGAAGGAACTTCGACTTCAACACCAGCTTCTGGTTCTATTTCTACAGGGTGAGAATATCCTACGTTAAGGATAAGCTTAGTACCTTGCTTTTGCGCACGGTACCCAACCCCAATAAGTTCAAGTGATTTTACAAATCCTTTTGATACACCTTCAACCATGTTAGAGATAAGTGCGCGAGTAGTACCGTGTAAAGAACGGTGAGTCTTCTCGTCAGATGGGCGTGTAACAGTTACCACGTTCTCTTCAACAACGATTGTAAGATCAGGACTAAATGATCTAGATAATTCACCTTTAGGTCCTTTAACAGTTACTTCACTTCCGTTAACAGTAACTGTTACACCTGCAGGGATTTCAATAGGTTTTTTACCTATACGAGACATATTGTGCACCTCCATTCTTGTGAAAATGTATTACCAAACGTATGCTAAAACTTCTCCGCCAACTTGTTTAGAGCGAGCTTCCTTGTCAGTTAAAACTCCGTGAGAAGTAGAAACAACTGCGATACCTAAACCGTTTAAAACGCGTGGTACTTCTCCAGTTTTTGCATATACACGCAAACCAGGTTTGCTGATACGTTTTAGACCAGTGATAACACGTTCGTTGTTTGCACCGTATTTTAAGAAGATACGGATGATACCTTGTTTGTTGTCTTCGATTAATTCAAAGTCACGTACGAAGCCTTCACGCTTTAAGATCTCAGCAATTTCTTTCTTGATCTTTGAAGCAGGAACTTCTAGTTTTTCGTGACGAACCATATTCGCATTACGGATGCGAGTAAGCATATCTGCAATAGGATCTGTCATGACCATTATATTTTACCTCCTTCCCAAACTCGGGTTTTACCAGCTAGCTTTTTTAACGCCAGGAATTTGTCCTTTATATGCAAGTTCGCGGAAACAAATACGACAAAGCTTAAATTTACGTAATACAGAATGTGGACGTCCGCAACGTTCGCAACGTGTATATTCTTGTACTTTAAACTTTTGTTCGCGTTTTTGCTTTACGATCATAGACTTTTTAGCCACGATTTCGCCTCCCTTTATTTAGAGATTACTTTTGGAACGGCATTCCAACTTGAGTAAGTAGTTCACGAGCTTCTTCGTCAGTGTTGGCAGTCGTTACGATAACGATATCCATACCACGAACTTTGCTCACTTTATCGTAATCAATCTCAGGGAAGATAAGTTGTTCTTTAACACCTAATGTATAGTTCCCACGTCCGTCAAAAGATTTCTTTGAAACGCCGCGGAAATCACGTACACGTGGTAAAGATACTGATACTAGCTTATCAAGGAATTGATACATACGTTCTCCACGTAATGTAACTTTCGCTCCGATAGGCATACCTTCACGCAAACGGAAGCCTGCGATTGATTTTTTAGCTTTTGTTACAACTGGTTTTTGACCAGTGATAAGTGTAAGTTCTTCAACAGCTGTATCTAAAGCTTTTGAGTTAGATACTGCGTCACCAACACCCATATTAATAACGATTTTCTCAATGTTTGGTACTTGCATTACTGATTGATAGTTGAATTTACCCATCAATGATGGTGTAATTTCACTTTTGAATTTTTCTTTAAGGCGGCTCATTGCTTAGTGTACCTCCCTTCATTTATGACTTATTTATCTAAAGTTTCACCTGATATTTTAGCTACGCGTACTTTTTTACCATTTTCAATCTTATATCCAACACGAGTCGGTTTACCTGATTTTGGATCAAGTGGCATTACATTGGATACGTGAATTGCAGCTTCTCTGCTAATAATTCCACCTTGTGGATTAATTTGAGATGGCTTGGAATGCTTTTTCACGATGTTAATTCCTTCAACAAGCACACGATTTTGTTTCGGATATGCTTCAAGAATTGTTCCTTGTTTGCCTTTGTCCTTACCAGAGATGACTACGACTTTGTCACCTTTTTTAACATGCATTAGCTTGGCACCTCCTTGAAAGGCTTTATACAAATTTTACATATTATAGAACTTCTGGAGCTAGAGAAACGATCTTCATGAAACTATTGTTACGTAATTCACGAGCAACAGGTCCAAAAATACGAGTTCCACGTGGGCTCTTATCGTCACGGATAATTACACATGCGTTTTCATCAAAACGAATGTAAGAACCGTCAGGACGACGCATACCACGTTTTGTACGGACAACAACAGCCTTAACGACTTCACCTTTTTTAACAACGCCTCCTGGTGTTGCCTGTTTAACTGTACAAACGATAACATCACCGATGTTAGCATATTTACGGCCAGAACCACCTAGGACTTTAATTGTTAGTACTTCACGAGCACCTGAATTGTCAGCGACTTTTAAACGAGATTCTTGTTGAATCATGTACGGTACCTCCCTTCGGAATTAGCTTAATCCGAACTATATTAAATAATTACTGCTTTTTCTACTACTTCTACAAGACGGAAGCGTTTTGTAGCTGAAAGTGGACGAGTTTCCATAATACGTACTACGTCGCCAGCTTTCGCTTCATTTAGCTCGTCATGAGCTTTTAACTTTTTAGAGTATTTCACGCGTTTACCGTATAAAGAATGCTTTTTATAGGTTTCTACAACAACTGTTACTGTTTTATCCATTTTATCGGATACTACGCGGCCAGTGTAGATTTTGCGTTGGTTGCGTTCGCTCATTCTGCAAACCTCCATTCATTATCGATTAGTGACACCGATCTCTCTTTGACGAACAACTGTTTTCATACGAGCAATCGATTTGCGAACTTCACGGATGCGAGCTGTATTTTCAAGTTGTCCAGTAGCTAACTGGAAACGAAGATTAAATAGTTCTTCTTTAAGAGATTTTAGTTTTTGTTCAATTTCAGCAGTGGTTAGATCTTTGATTTCATTAGCTTTCATTTGTTTCACCACCAATTTCCTCTCTTTTTACAAACTTACATTTGATTGGAAGTTTGTGTGCTGCAAGGCGCAATGCTTCTCTTGCCACCTCTTCAGATACACCAGAGATTTCAAACAATACTTTGCCCGGTTTAACTACTGCTACCCAACCTTCAGGAGCACCTTTACCGGAACCCATCCGTACTTCAAGCGGTTTTGCAGTGTAAGGTTTGCTTGGGAAAATCTTAATCCAAACTTTTCCTCCACGTTTCATGTAACGAGTCATCGCAATACGAGCTGCCTCGATTTGACGGTTAGTGATCCAAGAAGCTTCTTGAGCTTGAAGTCCAAATTCTCCAAAATGAACTTCAGTGCCGCCCTTAGCCATCCCTCTCATCTTACCGCGATGTTCACGACGGTATTTTACGCGTTTTGGCAATAACATATTATTTTCCTCCTTCCTCAGATTTCTTCTTAGTAGGAAGAACTTCTCCACGGTAGATCCAAACTTTCACGCCTAGCTTCCCGTAAGTAGTATCTGCTTCAGCATGAGCATAATCTATGTCAGCACGAAGTGTGTGAAGTGGAACTGTTCCTTCGCTGTAGTGTTCAGCACGAGCAATATCAGCACCGCCAAGACGACCAGAAACTTGTGTTTTGATTCCTTTTGCGCCAGAACGCATAGTGCGTTGAATAGCTTGTTTTTGAGCACGACGGAATGAAACACGGTTTTCTAATTGACGAGCGATGTTTTCAGCAACCAATTTTGCATCAAGATCTGCTCTTTTAATTTCAATGATATTAATATGAACTCTTTTGCCAGTTAGCTGGTTCAAAGCTTTACGAAGTGCTTCAACTTCAGTACCGCCCTTACCGATAACCATTCCTGGTTTAGCAGTATGAACTGATACATTGATGCGGTTAGCAGCACGTTCGATTTCAACCTTGGATACAGAAGCATCACTTAAGCGTTTCGCGATATATTCACGAACTTTAATGTCTTCATGCAAAAGAGTAGCGTAGTCTTTATCAGCGTACCATTTGGATTCCCAATCACGAATGATTCCGATACGCAAACCGATAGGATTTACCTTTTGACCCACAGATTACCCCTCCTTCTTTTCTGATACAACGATTGTAATATGACTAGTACGTTTGTTTATTGCACTCGCACGACCTTGAGCGCGAGGACGGAAACGTTTTAATGTTGGTCCTTCGTTTACGTATGCCTCTGAAACGACTAGGTTATTAATATCCATTTCGTAGTTGTGTTCTGCATTTGCGATAGCAGATTTCAGAATTTTTTCTACGACTGGAGAAGCAGATTTTGGTGTTAAGCGAAGAATCGCTACTGCTTCACCTACTTGTTTTCCTCGAATTAAATCTGCGACTAAACGCACTTTACGAGGAGCAATACGAACTGTTTTAGCGACAGCTTTTGCTTGCATGAGATGCCCTCCTCTCATTAACGTCTTGTTTTCTTGTCATCACTTGCGTGACCTTTATAAGTGCGTGTAGGCGCGAATTCGCCTAGTTTGTGACCTACCATATCTTCTGTTACATAAACCGGCACATGCTTACGACCGTCATAAACAGCGATTGTATGTCCGATGAATTGCGGGAAGATTGTTGAGCGACGAGACCAAGTTTTTACTACCTGTTTCTTGTCAGCTTCATTTAATTTTTCAACTTTTACCAATAAATGATCATCAACAAAAGGCCCTTTTTTTAAGCTACGACCCATGCGAGTACCTCCCTTCGTGACTGTTCTACGGTTCTATATATGAACCGTAGGTCAATCCCGTTATTTTTTACGACGACGTACGATAAATTTATCGGATTTGTTTTTCTTCTTACGAGTTTTGAATCCAAGAGTTGGTTTACCCCATGGAGACATTGGTGATTTACGTCCGATTGGAGATTTACCTTCACCACCACCGTGTGGGTGATCATTCGGGTTCATTACTGATCCACGAACAGTTGGGCGTTTGCCTAACCAACGATTACGACCAGCTTTACCAATGTTGATAAGTTCATGTTGTTCGTTACCAACTTGACCGATTGTAGCACGGCAAGTAGCAAGAATCATACGAACCTCACCTGAGTTTAAACGTACAAGTACATAACGACCTTCTTTACCAAGTACTTGAGCAGATGTTCCTGCTGAACGGACTAATTGTCCACCTTTTCCTGGTTTAAGTTCGATGTTATGAATTACTGTACCAACTGGGATGTTAATAAGAGGAAGAGCGTTACCCACTTTAATGTCAGCTTCTGGACCTGACATGATTTCCAAACCTACTTCTAGGTTTTTCGGAGCTAGGATATAACGTTTTTCTCCATCAACATAATTAATTAATGCAATGTTTGCAGAACGATTTGGATCGTACTCAATAGTAGCAACGCGTCCAGGTATACCATCTTTATTCCGTTTGAAATCGATGATACGGTATTGACGCTTGTGGCCGCCACCTTGATGACGAACTGTTAACTTACCTTGGTTATTACGGCCGCCTTTGCTGTGTAAAGGAGCAAGTAATGATTTTTCCGGTTTGTCTGTAGTAATCTCAGCAAAATCGGAAGTTGTCATATTACGTCGACCGTTAGAGGTAGGTTTATACTTCTTAATCGCCATTTGTATTTCCCTCCTTCTCTAATGAATTAAGCCTCGAATAGCTCGATTTCTTTGCTGTCAGCAGTTAATTTAACAATAGCTTTACGGCGCTTGTTAGTATAGCCTGCATGTTTGCCCATACGTTTAAATTTACCTTTGTAGTTCATGATGTTTACTTTCTCAACTTTAACGCCGAAAATTTCTTGAACAGCATCTTTAACTTGAGTTTTGTTAGCTCTAACATCAACTTCAAAAGTATATTTTTTCTCAGCCATTATGTCTGAAGAGCGTTCAGTGATTACGGGGCGCTTAATGATATCGCGTGCATCCATTATGCAAGCACCTCCTCTACTTTTTCGACAGCTGATTTAGTCAAGATCAATTTGTTGTGTGAAACAACATCAAGAACATTAAGACCAACAGCTTCCACTACAGTAACACCAGGGATGTTACGTGCAGAAAGAGCAACTTTCTCATCTAAACCGTCAGTAACGACTAACGTTTTAGTATCAACAGAAAGGTTTTTAAGTACTGCTACAAATTCTTTTGTTTTTGGAGCTTCGAAAGACAAGCTTTCAAGTACCAAAATGTTCTCTTCCAATGCCTTTGCAGACAATGCAGATTTAATAGCTAAACGACGTACCTTTTTAGGTAGCTTGTAAGCGTAAGATCTTGGAGTTGGTCCAAAAACAACGCCACCGCCACGCCATTGTGGAGAACGGATAGAACCTTGACGCGCGCGTCCAGTTCCTTTTTGTTTCCAAGGTTTACGTCCACCGCCTGCAACTTCAGAACGGTTTTTAACTTTATGAGTTCCTTGACGTAAGGAAGCTCGTTGCATAATGATTGCTTCAAATAATACATGATTATTAGGTTCGATACCAAAGATGGATTCATTTAGTTCGATGTCGCCAACTTGTGAACCTGTTTGGTTGAACAATGTAACTTTTGGCATTCTATTGCTCCTCCTTTCTCAGAAATTACTTTGCTTTAACAGCAGTTTTTACTTTGATCAATGCTTTTCTAGCACCAGGTACATTACCTTTGATCAATAGTAGGTTACGTTCAACATCAACTTTAACGATAGCTAAGTTTTGAACAGTAATTTGTTCCCCACCCATACGTCCTGGTAATAGTTTACCTTTGAATACGCGGTTTGGAGCTACAGGACCCATTGAACCTGGGCGACGGTGGTAACGAGAACCATGAGACATTGGTCCGCGTGATTGTCCATGACGTTTGATAGAGCCTTGGAAACCTTTACCTTTTGAAATTCCTGTTACATCTACTAAATCGCCTTCAGCGAAAATACTAACATTGACTTCTTGACCGATCTCATATTCAGTAAGATCCGTTCCGCGGAATTCGCGAATGAAGCGCTTAGGAGTAGTATTTGCTTTTTCAACATGTCCCTTTTCAGGTTTGTTAGAAAGCTTTTCACGTTTGTTTTCAAAACCAACTTGAACTGCTTCATAGCCATCAGTTTCAACAGTTTTCTTTTGAAGAACCACGTTATTAGCAGCTTCGATAACTGTTACCGGGATAAGTTCGCCGTTTTCAGCAAAAACTTGAGTCATACCGATTTTTCTTCCTAAGATTCCTTTGGTCATAAGTCACACCTCCTAGAGTAATTGTTCATATTTATATGAATTATAATTTGATTTCAATGTCAACGCCTGATGGTAAATCTAAACGCATCAATGAATCAACTGTTTGTGGAGTTGGATTAACGATGTCGATTAGACGTTTATGCGTACGCATTTCGAATTGTTCACGAGAATCTTTGTATTTATGAACCGCACGTAGGATCGTGTATACCGATCTTTCAGTAGGTAATGGAATTGGACCAGATACAGCCGCACCAGAACGTTTTGCAGTTTCAACAATTTTCTCAGCAGATTGATCAAGAATTCTGTGATCATATGCTTTTAAACGGATACGAATTTTTTGTTTTGCCATAATTTTCCCTCCTTTTCGCCTATTTTAAAATAGACCTTCTCAATGGAAATTTCCCACACACTCGCCATGGCAAAGCGGCCGGGTGTGTCAGCAACCTTCCATATCATCGCAGTCAAAGACCAACATTGTCTATTATACATAAAGCACAAGTAGAATGCAAGTTAAAGTTAAACTTTTCTTGTGCAACACACTTTTATTATTATACATACTATCACAAGTATTTACAAGTACATTCTACACGGTCTTTCATATCCATTTTCTTCTTTTGAAATATCATTATAATTCTCTTTAAAATTTAATTACTTTTTAGGCAATACTATAGAAGAAATAAATTAAAAGTCTTTAATAAATAAAAAAAAGCAGATGGCGTCCCATCTGCTTTTCCTGGAAGGCGTCCCTTCCAATATTCATTAAAGAATCAATTACTCAGTGATTGTAGCAACGACACCAGCGCCTACAGTACGTCCACCCTCACGGATAGAGAATTTAGTACCTTCTTCGATAGCGATTGGAGCGATAAGTTCTACAGTCATTTCGATGTTGTCTCCAGGCATAACCATTTCTACGCCTTCTGGAAGGTTACAAATACCAGTTACGTCAGTTGTACGGAAGTAGAACTGAGGACGGTAGTTTGTAAAGAATGGAGTGTGACGTCCACCTTCTTCTTTAGAAAGAACATAAACTTCAGCTTTGAACTTTGTGTGTGGAGTGATTGTACCTGGTTTAGCAAGTACTTGTCCACGTTGGATATCTTCACGGGATACACCACGAAGTAGTGCACCGATGTTGTCACCAGCTTCAGCATAATCAAGAAGCTTACGGAACATTTCAACACCTGTTACAGTTGTTGGTTTAGACTCTTCGTTGAAACCGATGATGTCAACAACGTCACCGACTTTAACTTGTCCACGCTCAACACGGCCAGTAGCAACTGTACCACGACCAGTGATAGAGAATACATCCTCAACTGGCATCATGAATGGTTTGTCAGTGTCACGAGTTGGTTCTGGGATATACTCGTCAACAGCTGTCATTAATTCATGAATTTTTTCTTCCCAAGCAGCTTCTCCTTGAAGAGCTTTTAGTGCAGATCCTTTGATAACTGGAATGTCATCGCCAGGGAATTCGTATTCAGATAGAAGATCACGGATTTCCATTTCTACTAATTCAAGAAGTTCTTCGTCATCAACCATGTCGCATTTGTTCATGAATACTACTAGGAATGGTACACCTACTTGACGAGAAAGAAGGATGTGCTCACGAGTTTGTGGCATTGGGCCATCAGCAGCAGATACTACTAAGATTCCGCCGTCCATTTGTGCAGCACCAGTGATCATGTTTTTAACATAGTCAGCATGTCCTGGGCAGTCAACGTGTGCATAGTGACGAGTAGCTGTTTCGTACTCAACGTGTGCAGTAGAGATTGTGATACCACGTTCTCTTTCTTCTGGAGCACCATCGATTTGGTCATAAGCGCGAGCTTCTGCTCCACCAGTTTTAGCAAGTACAGTTGTGATTGCAGCTGTTAGAGTTGTTTTACCATGGTCGACGTGACCAATTGTTCCAACGTTAACGTGCGGTTTTGAACGATCAAATTTAGCTTTTCCCATTAGGAATTCCTCCTTAAAATTATATATAAAATATTAAGTATATAAGGGCTGTGAAAGAAGACTAATTCTTCCATCACAGCTTACATAAGATAGTTATACTTTAATAAGAGATGAAAATCAATTATTCACCTTTATTTTTTTTGATGATTTCTTCAGAAATGCTCTTAGGTACTTCTTCATAATGATCGAAGTGCATAGAGAATGTTCCGCGTCCTTGTGTGTTAGAACGTAGAGATGTAGCATATCCGAACATTTCAGATAGTGGAACCATCGCTTTAACCATTTGTGTGTTACCGCGAGCTTCCATACCTTCTACGCGACCACGACGAGATGTGATATCTCCCATGATGTCGCCTAGGTAATCTTCAGGAATTACAACTTCTACTTTCATAATTGGTTCAAGGATAACAGGCTTACATTTAGAAGCAGCATTTTTTAGTGCCATGGATGCTGCAATTTTAAATGCCATTTCATTGGAGTCAACGTCATGGTAAGAACCGTCAAATAATTTTGCTTTGATGTCAACTAGCGGGTAACCAGCAAGTACACCACGGTCAAGTGAATCAACTAATCCAGCTTGTACAGCAGGGATGTATTCACGTGGTACTACACCACCGACAATAGCATTTTCAAATTCGAATCCTTTACCTTCTTCGTTCGGACCAAATTCAATCCATACGTGTCCGAATTGTCCACGACCACCTGATTGGCGAACGAATTTACCTTCAACTTTAGCTGAACCACGGAAAGTTTCACGGTATGCTACTTGAGGAGCACCAACGTTAGCTTCCACTTTAAATTCGCGACGCATACGGTCAACAAGGATGTCCAAGTGAAGTTCACCCATACCAGCGATAATCGTTTGACCAGTTTCTTGGTCAGTATGCGCACGGAATGTTGGATCTTCATCTTGTAGCTTTTGTAAAGCTTGACCCATTTTGTCTTGGTCTGCTTTCGATTTTGGTTCAACTGAAAGAGAAATAACTGGTTCTGGGAATACCATGGACTCAAGAATAACTTGGTTCTTGTCGTCACATAGAGTATCACCAGTTGTAGTATCTTTCAATCCTACAGCTGCAGCAATATCTCCTGCGTATACAGTTGATATTTCTTCACGGCTGTTTGCGTGCATTTGAAGGATACGTCCAATACGTTCACGTTTACCTTTAGTTGAGTTGATTACATAAGAACCTGATTCTAATGTACCTGAGTACACACGGAAGAATGTAAGTTTACCAACGTAAGGATCCGTCATTACTTTAAACGCTAAAGCAGAGAACGGTTCAGAATCATCTGAGTGGCGTTCTACTTCTTCTTCTGTATCAGGAAGAGTACCTTTAATTGCTGGTACATCTAACGGAGATGGAAGGAAGTCGATAACGTTATCAAGCATTAATTGAACACCTTTGTTTTTGAAAGCTGATCCACAGATAACTGGGAAGAATTCAACGTTAACAGTTGCTGTACGAATAGCTGCTTTTAATTCAGCAATGCTGATTTCTTCGCCGCCAAGGTATTTTTCCATTAAGTCTTCATTAACTTCTGCTACTGCTTCAATTAACTTTTCACGGTATTCTTCAGCTAGTTCCCGATGTTCTTCAGGAATTTCACCAACAGTGATATCAGTTCCTAAATCATTAGCATAGAAATGAGCTTTCATTTCAATTAGGTCAATGATTGCAGAGAATTGATCTTCAGCACCGATTGGTAACTGAACTGGATGAGCATTAGCTTGTAGACGATCGTGGATTGTTCCAACTGAATAAAGGAAATCCGCACCGATTTTGTCCATTTTATTTACGAATACGACACGCGGTACACCATAAGTTGTAGCTTGGCGCCAAACTGTTTCAGTTTGAGGCTCAACACCTGATTGGGCATCAAGTACAGCTACAGCTCCATCAAGTACACGCAATGAACGTTCAACTTCAACTGTGAAGTCTACGTGTCCTGGTGTATCGATGATGTTTACACGGTGACCTTTCCACTGTGCAGTTGTTGCAGCGGATGTGATCGTGATTCCGCGTTCTTGTTCCTGTTCCATCCAGTCCATTTGTGAAGCACCTTCGTGTGTTTCACCAATTTTATGGATTTTACCAGTGTAGTATAGAACACGTTCTGTTGTTGTCGTTTTACCAGCATCGATGTGAGCCATGATACCAATATTACGAGTGTTTGCTAAGGAGAACTCTCTTGCCATTTGTCTTTCTCCTTCCTTCTATAAGGATTTTATAGTAATTGATCTTACCAGCGATAATGAGCGAATGCTTTATTAGCTTCAGCCATTTTGTGTGTATCTTCACGTTTCTTAACAGCTGCTCCAGTATTGTTAGCAGCATCCATGATTTCATAAGCTAAACGCTCTTCCATCGTTTTTTCTCCACGAAGGCGAGAGTAGTTTACTAACCAACGAAGTCCTAGAGTTGATTTACGATCTGGGCGCACCTCAACTGGTACTTGGTAGTTAGCTCCACCCACACGGCGTGCTTTTACTTCTAATACAGGCATGATGTTTTTAAGTGCTTGATCAAAAACTTCGATTGGTTCATTGCCAGTACGTTCTTTGATTAAATCAAATGCAGAGTAAAGAATTTTTTGTGATTTACCTCTTTGTCCATCAACCATTAATTTGTTGATTAAGCGAGTCACAAGTTTTGAATTATAAATTGGATCTGGTAATACGTCTCTTTTCGTTACAGGTCCTTTACGAGGCATTATATTTCCTCCTTTCAAGAAAGTTAATTTTTTGTTTCAAATTATTTTTTTGCTGCTTTCGGACGCTTAGTACCGTATTTAGAACGGCTTTGCATACGATTATTTACTCCTGCAGTATCAAGAGCACCACGTACGATATGATAACGTACCCCTGGTAAATCTTTTACACGACCGCCACGGATAAGAACCACGCTGTGTTCTTGTAGGTTGTGTCCAATACCTGGGATATAAGCTGTTACCTCGATACCGTTTGTTAAACGTACACGCGCATATTTACGTAACGCGGAGTTTGGTTTCTTCGGTGTCATAGTACCCACACGAGTGCAAACACCACGTTTTTGCGGAGATGATACGTTAGTTTGTGCTTTTTTAAAGCTGTTGTAGCCTTTGTTAAGTGCTGGAGATTTTGAATTAACCTCTTTAGACTCGCGTCCTTTACGCACTAATTGATTAATAGTAGGCATTACATTTTTCCTCCCTTCACGTTTTCATTTCTAGTACCACACATCCAGGTGGTTCATAAATGGGTAAAAACAAAGTCTTTGCAAATATTATTGCAAAAACATTTTTACTTTTTAATGGCAACAGTTGCTGCTCCGACATCAATACCACATGCTTTGCCAAGCATTCTCATCGAATCAACATATGTGATAGGAACATCCAATTCTTTAGCGGTCTCAACGACACGCCCAGTCAAGTATATATCTGCATCATCAGCGATGATAACTTCTTGAATTAAATTGTTTTTCAGAGCTCTAACTGCTTGTTTCGTCCCTATAATCACTGACTTTGCCTGTATTACTTTTTCATAAGACATGGTCCATATCCTCCAAAGTTACAGGGTAACATAGGAGCACCTTTGCTATAGTATCACTTTTAGTCGGATACTGTCAACTTCTTTCAAAAAATTAATTTAAGCAAAAGGTTTTCCTTACATAATACTATTAAGATATTCACTTTGCCTAAAATAGAAATAAAGCGAGTTTTCACTCGTCTATTTAGTTAGTCGTTCTTATTAAGAGAGACCAGCTCAATAAATTCTGATCCTTCAACTCCTCCATAATAAAGGAGTCCGGTCTTCAGTTTTAATGATGAGCTGGTCATATTTCATTTAATCTACTGTTACTGTATCTGTGCTTTCGCCACCAACAACGACAGGGTTAGCTTTTCTGTAACGAAGCATACCTGTTCCTGCAGGGACAAGTTTACCGATGATAACATTTTCTTTAAGTCCAAGCAATTCATCACGTTTTCCTTTAATTGCTGCATCCGTCAAGACTCTAGTTGTTTCTTGGAATGACGCTGCGGACAAGAAGGAATCCGTTTCTAGAGATGCTTTTGTAATACCTAGTAATACAGGACGTCCAGTAGCAGGTAATTTGCTAGTCAGTAATGCATCTGTGTTCGCAGTTGTAAACTGGTTAACATCCAATAATGTTCCTGGAAGAACTTCAGTTTCACCAGCGTCAAGCACACGGACCTTACGCATCATTTGTCTAACCATAACCTCGATGTGTTTATCACCGATTTCTACCCCTTGCATCCGGTATACTTTTTGTACTTCATGAAGCAGGTATTCCTGAACAGTAAGTACATCAGTAACTTTCAGCAATTCTTTCGGATCGATTGAACCCTCTGTTAACTCTTCGCCTCGACGTACGGCTGTATCAACAGCTACCCTTAAACGCGCTGTGTACGGCGCAGTATAAGTGCGTGATTCAACTGCACCTTGAACAACGATTTCCTGTTGTTTATCGCGGATTTCATTAATCGAAACAACTGTTCCTTCGATTTCAGAAATGATAGCTTGACCTTTAGGATTTCTCGCTTCAAATATTTCTTGGATACGAGGTAAACCTTGAGTAATATCATCTCCGGCAACCCCACCAGTATGGAATGTACGCATCGTTAACTGTGTACCTGGTTCTCCGATTGATTGAGCAGCAATAATACCAACTGCTTCGCCCACTTCAACTTCTTGACCAGTAGCCAAGTTACGTCCATAACATTTTTTACATACACCATGACTAGTGTTACATGTAAAGGCAGAACGAATCCATGCTGTTTCAATACCAAGAGATTCAATATAATTAGCCAGATCCTCAGTGATAAGATCGTTTTCAGCTACAATCACTTCATTTGTTTCTGGATGTTTAATCGCTTTTCTTGCATATCGGCCTACTAGACGTTCTTCAAGATGCTCGATTATTTCCGTACCCTCTCTCAAGGCAGAAATTTTCAAGCCGCGGTCTGTACCACAATCATCATCACGAATGATAACGTCTTGGGCTACGTCAACTAGTCGGCGTGTAAGGTAACCGGAATCGGCTGTTTTAAGTGCTGTATCAGCAAGACCTTTACGAGCACCATGTGTAGAGATAAAGTACTCTAACACTGTTAAACCTTCACGGAAACTTGATTTAATCGGTAATTCAATGATACGTCCAGCCGGGTTGGCCATCAATCCACGCATACCCGCAAGCTGCGTAAAGTTGGATGCATTACCACGGGCACCGGAGTCACTCATCATGAAGATTGGGTTGCGTCGGTCCAGAGAGTCCATAAGTTTCGACTGAATGGTATCCTTAGCGGCACTCCAGATTGAGATAACGCGATCATAACGCTCATCTTCCGTAATTAGACCCCGTCTAAATTGTTTTAGGACGTTATCTACTTTCGTTTGAGCTTCAGTAATGATTTCTTGTTTTTCTTTTAAAACAACAATATCAGCCACACCAACGGTAATACCTGCTTTTGTCGAATATTTGAAACCAAGATCTTTCATCCTGTCTAGCATTTTAGAAGTTTCGGTAATTTTGAAACGTTTAAAGACTTCCGCAATAATATTTCCAAGAATTTTTTTCTTGAATGGATCAATAGCGGGTTGAGCCTTAATCAATTCAGGTATATCAGCGCCTTTTTCCACGAAATACTTCTCTGGAGTTTTTGTTTCCAAATTATAACGTGTTGGTTCGTTAATATACGGGAATGATTTTGGTAAAATTTCATTGAAGATCAATTTACCAACAGTTGTTATTAGGAGTTGGCTATTTTGCTCTTCCGTGAATGTTTCGTTATTTAGTGATGATGCATGCACAGCACAACGGGAATGTAAGTGTACATAACCATTTTGGTATGCAAGCAACGCTTCACTTGTATCTTTAAAGATCATACCCTCACCGATAGCGCCTTCTCTTTCCAATGTTAAGTAATAGTTACCTAATACCATATCTTGAGAAGGTGTAACAACAGGTTTACCATCTTTAGGATTCAAAATATTTTGCGCAGCAAGCATTAGCATACGAGCCTCTGCCTGAGCTTCAGAAGATAAAGGAACATGGACCGCCATTTGGTCACCGTCAAAGTCAGCATTGTAAGCTGTACATACAAGCGGATGCAAACGAATTGCGCGACCTTCAACAAGAGTTGGTTCAAATGCTTGAATACCAAGTCTATGAAGAGTCGGTGCACGGTTCAGTAGTACCGGGTGTTCTCTAATAACTTCTTCCAGCACATCCCAAATTTCAGGAGATAGTCGTTCAATCTTACGTTTAGCAGATTTGATGTTATGCGCTAAACCTCTTTGAACTAGTTCCTTCATAACGAATGGTTTGAATAATTCAATCGCCATTTCTTTCGGCAGACCACATTGGTACATCTTTAAGTTAGGTCCAACTACGATAACAGAACGACCAGAGTAATCAACACGTTTACCAAGAAGATTTTGACGGAAACGGCCTTGTTTACCTTTTAACATATGAGATAAAGATTTTAATGGACGGTTACCAGGTCCAGTTACTGGACGACCACGACGGCCATTATCGATTAAAGCATCGACAGCTTCTTGAAGCATACGTTTTTCGTTTTGAACGATAATGCTTGGTGCTCCAAGGTCCAATAATCTTTTCAACCGATTATTACGGTTGATAACACGACGATATAAATCATTTAAATCAGATGTAGCAAAACGACCGCCATCAAGTTGTACCATTGGACGAAGTTCCGGTGGAATAACCGGTAGCACGTCTAGTATCATCCATGAAGGTTCATTACCAGAGTTACGGAATGCTTCTAGCACTTCCAAGCGTTTAATTGCACGGGTTCTGCGTTGTCCTTGAGCTGTTTTAAGCTCTTCTTTCAACGACTCTACTTCTTTTTCCGTATCAATGTCTTGTAAAAGTTTTTTAATAGCTTCCGCACCCATCGCTGCTTGGAACTTCTTACCGTATTTTTCACGGTATGTACGATATTCTTTTTCAGAAAGAAGCTGTTTCTTCTCTAAAGTTGTATCGCCTGTTTCAGTTACCACGTAAGATGCAAAGTAAATAACTTCTTCCAATGCACGCGGAGACATATCAAGAACAAGTCCCATACGGCTCGGAATTCCTTTAAAATACCATATGTGTGAAACTGGAGCTGCCAGCTCAATATGACCCATACGTTCACGACGAACCTTAGCACGAGTGACTTCAACGCCACAACGGTCACAAACTACGCCTTTATAACGAACACGTTTATATTTTCCACAATGACATTCCCAGTCCTTTTGAGGTCCAAAAATTCTCTCACAGAATAAACCGTCTTTTTCTGGCTTTAACGTACGATAGTTGATTGTTTCTGGTTTTTTAACTTCTCCATGGGACCAAGAACGAATCTTGTCTGGCGAAGCAAGACCAATTTTCATATACTCGAAATTATTAACGTCTAACAAGGGGCCTACCTCCCTTTTAATCTCCAGGTTTAACCCTTGATTGCCGTCTTAATATCAGGCAATCTACACCGGATGATGGTTGATTGAATCAATAAGACTCTAACAAGGCAGCAGGATCTTAAAAGAAACATCTTGCTGCCAGTCAGAGCGGATAATATATAAATTGATGTGTATATTTAATTTATTCTTTAGCTGGTGCTCCTACTTCTGAAGCAACCATATCTTTTGTTTCTGAATCAAGGCTTAATTTGTCTGCTTGGTTGGCTTCTTCTTCATCTTCCAAGTCACGCATTTCAATTTCACGGTCTTCGGCATTAAGAATTTTAACATCCAATCCTAAGCTTTGAAGTTCCTTAATCAATACTTTGAAGGATTCAGGGACACCAGGCTCAGGGACATTTTCACCCTTGACAATCGCTTCGTAAGTCTTCACACGACCGACGACATCATCTGATTTAACGGTAAGGATTTCTTGTAATGTATAAGCAGCACCATAAGCTTCAAGTGCCCATACCTCCATCTCACCGAAACGCTGTCCACCAAATTGCGCTTTACCACCAAGTGGCTGTTGCGTAACAAGGGAGTATGGTCCAGTTGAACGAGCATGAAGTTTATCATCAACCATATGTGCAAGTTTAATCATATACATGACACCAACAGACACACGGTTATCGAATGCTTCACCTGAACGTCCGTCATAAAGGACAGTTTTTGCATCGCGGGACATCCCAGCTTCTGCAATCGTACCCCAAACATCTTCCTCAGTAGCACCATCGAATACCGGCGATGCTACATGAATGCCAAGCGCGCGTGCTGCCATACCTAAGTGAAGCTCCAGCACCTGCCCGATGTTCATACGTGATGGTACACCCAATGGGTTTAACATGATGTCGACCGGTGTGCCATCTGGTAAGTAAGGCATATCTTCTTCAGGAAGAATCCTAGAGATTACCCCTTTGTTACCATGACGTCCAGCCATTTTATCGCCTTCGTGGATCTTACGTTTTTGAACGATATATACACGCGCAAGTTGGTTTACACCAGGGGGTAGTTCATCGCCATCTTCTCTGTTAAATACTTTAACATCAAGAACGATTCCACCGCCGCCGTGAGGTACACGAAGTGATGTATCCCGTACTTCACGTGCTTTTTCACCGAAAATTGCATGTAATAAACGTTCTTCAGCAGTCAATTCTGTTACACCTTTAGGCGTAACTTTACCAACTAGAAGGTCTCCGTCTTTTACTTCAGCGCCGACACGGATAATTCCGCGCTCATCAAGATTGCGAAGCGCATCTTCCCCAACATTCGGGATATCACGTGTGATCTCTTCCGGTCCTAATTTCGTATCACGGGACTCAGACTCATATTCTTCAATATGAATAGAAGTGTACACATCATCTTTAACTAAACGTTCACTCATGATGATGGCATCTTCATAGTTATATCCATCCCAAGTCATGAAGGCAACTAATACGTTACGTCCAAGCGCTAACTCACCTTTTTCCATTGAAGGACCATCAGCAAGAATCTCACCTTTTACAACGTTGTCACCAACACTTACGATTGGGCGTTGGTTATAGCACGTTCCTTGGTTGGAACGGATGAATTTTAATAAACGATATTTATCAATGTTTCCTTTTACTTGCTGTCCGTCAACCTCACTTACCCTACGTACCCATACTTCACGTGATTCAACGTGTTCTACGATTCCAGGATGTTTACAGATGACAGCAGCACCAGAGTCCTTCGCTGAAACATATTCCATACCTGTTCCAACTCGTGGGGCTTCCGGTTGCAGTAAAGGTACTGCTTGACGTTGCATGTTCGCTCCCATAAGGGCACGGTTGGAGTCATCATTTTCCAAGAAAGGAATACATGCTGTCGCGGCAGATACAACCTGTTTAGGAGATACATCCATGTAATCTACGCGGTCACGCGGTACAACGGTATTTTCACCGCGGAAACGAGCAACGACGTCATCATCAAGGAATGATCCGTCATCTGATAGACGAACATTCGCTTGAGCAACTACATAGTTATCTTCTTCATCAGCTGTTAAGTAATCAATTTGGCTAGTAATTTTACCTGTCTCAGGATCAACACGACGATATGGTGTTTCTATGAAACCATACGGGTTTACCTTTGCGAAACTAGATAATGAGTTAATCAAACCAATATTTGGTCCCTCAGGCGTTTCAATCGGACACATACGGCCATAGTGGGAGTAATGAACGTCACGTACTTCAAAGCCCGCACGTTCACGTGTTAAACCACCAGGTCCCAATGCAGATAGACGACGTTTATGCGTCAACTCAGCCAACGGGTTAGTTTGATCCATAAATTGAGAAAGCTGAGAGCTTCCAAAGAATTCTTTAATAGATGCAATAACTGGACGAATGTTAATTAGTTGCTGTGGAGTGATTGTATTCGTATCCTGAATAGACATTCTTTCACGAACGACACGTTCCATACGAGATAAACCAATTCTAAATTGGTTTTGCAGCAATTCACCAACAGAACGCAGACGACGGTTTCCTAAATGGTCAATATCATCTGTGATTCCTACACCATGCAATAAGTTAAAGAAATAGCTAATAGAAGAAATGATATCAGCCGGTGTAATGTTTTTAACCTGGTCGGTCACGTAAGCATTACCGATGATATTAATCACTTTTTCGCCTTCAGCATCGTTTGGTGCAAATACTTTAATAGGTTGAAGAAGAGTTTCTTCTTCTACCACACCACCAGATGGGTGGAATGTTTTAAAACCGATTCCCGCTTCAATATGAGGCAGAATTCTATCAAGAGTACGACGGTCAAGCATTGTACCTTTTTCAACTATAATTTCCCCTGTTTCTGGATCAATCAAAGTCTCCGCAATACGTTGCCCAAACAAACGGTTCTTAATATGCAGTTTTTTGTTTATTTTATAACGACCTACGTTAGCTAAATCATAACGTTTTGGATCAAAAAAGCGGGATACTAAAAGACTTTTCGCGTTATCGACTGTAGGTGGTTCACCCGGGCGTAGACGCTCATAAATTTCTAGTAATGCTTTTTCCACACTCTCAGTGTTGTCCTTTTCAAGAGTGTTACGAAGGTATTCATTGTCACCGATTAAATCAATAATTTCTTGATCGGTTCCGAATCCAAGCGCACGCATCAATACCGTAATAGGCAATTTCCTAGTGCGATCGATTCGAACATACACAACATCCTTGGCATCTGTTTCGTATTCGAGCCATGCGCCACGGTTAGGAATAACGGTCGCAGAGAATCCAAGCTTACCGTTTTTATCCATTTTACCATTGTAGTAAACACTTGGTGAGCGCACTAATTGGGATACAATTACCCGTTCTGCACCATTGATGACAAATGTACCTGTTTCAGTCATCAGAGGGAAGTCGCCCATAAATACATCCTGGTCTTTTACTTCCCCTGTTTCTTTGTTAACAAGGCGCACTTTCACACGAAGTGGAGCAGAGTAAGTTACATCGCGTTCTTTCGTTTCTTCCACAGAGTACTTCGGTTCAGCTAGGCTGTAATCGATGAATTCTAATGATAAATTACCTGTAAAATCCTCAATAGGAGAAATATCCTGGAACATTTCTTTTAAACCTACATCTAGAAACCATTGATAAGAAGCTGTTTGAATTTCAATCAGATTCGGAAGATCCAAAACCTCACTGATTCTTGCATAACTTCTACGTTGGCGATGTCGTCCATACTGAACAAGTTGACCTGTCAACTGATTCACCCCTTAAATCAAGCGTTATAAGGATCAATTTGCCTCGGAAAAGGAATCATTTCCATAGACAAAAAGAAAATGGTTTTTATTTTAAAAACCACTATTTCTCATAAAACGAACTATTATTTATATATTTTTCCCATATTATCCATTGGTTATACACCAATGGTATAAAAATTGCATAGTTACGGAATTATATATATGCATTTTATAATACTAACATAGCGAAAATTTAGAGTCAAACCTTTTTGGATAATAGTATATAGTAACCCTTTTTCTTAACTGGCACTTCAATATTTCCAAATAATTGCTCCATTTTATCAATGGCGGATGGTGCACCTTGTTTTTTTTGAATGACAACCCATAATTCTCCACCAGCTACCAAACTTTGATAGCTTTCTTCTAAAATTTCGTGGACAACACTTTTACCTGCGCGAATGGGAGGGTTTGTAAGAATTGCAGCGAATTGATTGGAGCCAACTTTGTCAAAACGATCACTTTCGAATATTTTTACATTGGCGATCCCGTTAGAAGCGGCATTCTCTTTTGACAATTCAACTGCCCGGCTATTTATATCAATCATTTCTATCGTTCTATCGGGATAAGCTGCTGCAATTGATATTCCAATTGGTCCATAACCGCAACCTACATCAAGAATATCTCCTTCCACAGCTTCATTAAGGTTAAAGGTTTCAACCAAAAGACGAGAACCAAAATCAACTTCTTTTTTTGAAAAAACGCCATTATCGCTTTT
The DNA here is from genome assembly GCF_056402095.1 of Peribacillus sp. P4_C12. Taxonomy (NCBI): domain Bacteria; kingdom Bacillati; phylum Bacillota; class Bacilli; order Caryophanales; family Bacillaceae; genus Peribacillus; species Peribacillus sp. P4_C12. The sequence continues at coordinate 21,034 of NZ_JBFUIB010000005.1, read as the reverse complement.
GAAGCGGAAAGTACGTCCCTTTAATGTAAAATCCCAAAATTTCGGATTGCTTACGACATCCGGTTTATGTGAGTAGTAATGCTCTGTCAGAGTCATCTCCCCCTATCAGAAAGGAATATTGAAGATTTAATGAGAGAAGAGATTTGAAGAATGGATACTTGCATACCGTTAAGTTTGTAGAATCTCTTAACCAAACTATTAACAACGATTTTCCGTCATTTTCTTTAAAATGAAGAGAAAAAAGCCCGCCAGTGATAGCGAGCTTTTTGTTTATGCAAGATTACTTAACTTCAACGCCAGCTCCAACTTCTTCAAGTTTAGCTTTAACTTCTTCAGCTTCTTCTTTAGAAGCGCCTTCTTTGATTGCTTTTGGAGTGTTGTCAACAAGTTCTTTTGCTTCTTTAAGTCCAAGACCTGTAACTTCACGTACAGCTTTGATAACTTTGATTTTTTGATCTCCAGCAGATGTAAGGATTACATCAAACTCAGTTTGCTCTTCAGCAGCAGCGCCACCAGCAGCAGCTACAGCTACAGGTGCAGCAGCAGTTACGCCAAATTCTTCTTCGATTGCTTTTACAAGGTCGTTTAATTCTAAAACAGTCATGTTTTTAACTGCTTCTAAGATTTGATCTTTAGTCATTGTTATTTCCTCCTCGAAATGGTTGGTTTTTTTTTGAATCAATAGGCTAAATAAGCGGTTAGCTTACGCGCCTTGTTCTTCTTTTTGATCTGCAACTGCTTTTGTAGCAATAGCAAGTCCGCGCATAGGTGCTTGTAGCACGCTGAGTAGCATTGAAAGTAGGCCTTCGCGTGAAGGTAGTTCTGCAAGAGCTTTAATTTCTTCTGCAGTTGCAACATTTCCTTCGATAACTCCAGCTTTGATTTCTAACGCTTCATGTTTTTTCGCAAAATCGTTAAGGATTTTTGCTGGCGCAATAACATCTTCAGTTGAGAATGCAATTGCGTTTGGTCCTGTTAATGATTCGTTCAAAGAGCTAAGTTCAGCACTTTCAGCAGCACGACGAGTTAAAGAGTTTTTGTAAACTTTAAACTCAACGCCAGCATCACGAAGTTGCTTACGAAGTTCTGTTAATTCAGCAACAGTCAATCCACGGTAGTCAACAACTACTGTTGATTGGCTTGCAGTTAATTTTTCAGAAATCTCAGCAACGATTTTTTGCTTTTGTTCAATAATTGCGTTCATCCTTACACCTCCTGTAGATTTGCTTGAAAACATTTATACCGTTTCAAAGAAAAAGCCTTCATCTCTATTGCAGACATGAAGGCAGTAATTTCAAAGGTCATAGTCAACGACTATTATTATCGAATTACCTCGGCAKGGAATTAAGCTCTAGTTGAGCACCTACTGTCTACGGTACAAATGATATTCATTTATTCACAACAAAACATATTATAACAATAATAGTTTTGGAATGTCAATTATTTATTTGAAAGAAGAAGAATCAACTTTCACACCAGGGCCCATTGTAGTTGTTACAGAAATATTTTTCATGTAAGTTCCTTTAGCAGCCGCAGGTTTTACTTTCATTAACGTATCATAGATAGTAGTGAAGTTTTCCACTAGTTTAGCATCTTCGAAAGATACTTTACCGATTGGAGCATGGATGTTACCAGCTTTATCTACGCGGTATTCAACTTTACCAGCTTTGATTTCGTTAACAGCTTTTGTTACATCAAATGTAACTGTGCCTGTTTTAGGGTTAGGCATTAAACCTTTAGGTCCTAATACGCGACCAAGTTTACCAACTTCACCCATCATGTCTGGAGTCGCAACGATTACATCGAATTCGAACCAACCTTGTTGGATTTTGTTGATGTAGTCAGATTCGCCAACGTAGTCAGCACCAGCAGCTTCAGCTTCTTTTGCTTTTTCGCCTTTAGCGAATACTAATACGCGTTGAGTTTTACCAGTACCATTCGGTAGAACAACTGCTCCACGAATTTGTTGGTCTGCTTTCTTAGGGTCTACACCTAAACGGAAAGCCACTTCAACAGTTGCATCGAATTTTGCGAAGTTAGCTTTTTTAGCAACTTCGATTGCTTCACTTACAGCATAAGCCTTAGAAACTTCTACAAGCTTAGCTGCTTCAAGATACTTTTTACCTTTTTTAGCCATGATATAAATCCTCCTAAATTGTGGTTTTAACGGTACAACCTCCCACGAATAAAGGTTGCGAGTATCAATCGYAACCCCGTAGAAACAAATAGCAATTACATGGATTAGTCTTCGATGACAATACCCATGCTGCGAGCAGTACCTTCAACCATACGCATTGCAGCTTCAACGTTTGCAGCGTTTAGGTCAGGCATTTTAGTTTCAGCAATCTCGCGCACTTGATCACGCTTGACTGTAGCAACTTTTTTACGGTTAGGTTCACCAGAACCAGACTCAATACCTGCTACTTTCTTAAGCAATACAGCAGCGGGTGGAGTTTTTGTAATGAATGTAAATGAACGGTCTTCAAATACCGTGATTTCAACAGGAATAATTAGACCAGCTTGATCTGCTGTACGAGCGTTGAACTCCTTACAGAATCCCATGATGTTTACACCAGCTTGACCTAATGCAGGACCAACTGGGGGAGCCGGATTCGCTTTACCAGCAGGAATTTGCAATTTAACCATTTTAATTACTTTTTTAGCCACGAGACACACCTCCTTATAAGTCCGTGATGTGGTAATAGGGATATACCCTCCCACTCATCTTGAATTCTTTATATATTAATAAAGAATACTTGTATCGTTGAGGCCTAAAAATTGAAACATACTGACCTTTGAAATTTTACCACTTTCAAATGGCAATTTCAAGTTTTTTTCCGTTTATAATTTTTCCACTTGATTAAAGTCAAGTTCAACTGGCGTATCACGGCCAAACATATTAACTAGAACTCTTACTTTACCTTTATCTTTATCAAGTTCTTCAATAGGACCTGCAAAGGTTGCAAATGGTCCTTCTTTAACCTGAACGGTATCGCCGATTTCAAAATCAACTTCGATTTTGCTTTCATCAACGCCCATCCGCTTAAGAACGACTTCAATTTCTTCAGGAAGAAGCGCTGTCGGTTTAGATCCGGCTCCTGACGAACCCACAAAACCTGTTACGCCAGGTGTATTCCGAACTACATACCAGGAATCGTCCGTCATAATGATTTCCACTAGTACATACCCTGGGAATACTTTCTTTTTCGTTACTTTCTTTTTGCCATCTTTAATTTCTGTTTCTTCTTCTTCAGGAACTACAACTCGAAAGATTTTGTCTTCCATCCCCATTGTTTCAACACGTTTTTCCAAGTTAGCCTTAACCTTGTTCTCATAACCTGAATAGGTGTGAACTACATACCAATTCTTTTCCATGTGTTAGGACTTTAACGTCCTTCCCTCCCTGCAACAATCATTTTCTTTATTAAACTTTATCTTTGAACGTTTTAGCCAAAAATCAATCCCCGGCGTTATCCCGACTTAACTAGAATATATTGTGATAATTCATTTCACAGCAGTGCTGAATTTTGAACTTCTTCACTTCTTAAAAAAGACAAATTAAAAAACCCGTTTCCGGGCTTTTCTGCTGACACATATTATTCTATCACTATTATACCTTATTTTCGAATCTCTTATTCAATAACTAAGCGAATTAATTCGGAAATGCCCAAATCTACCACCGTAAAGAATAAAGCCATAAACAATACAGTTGTTACTACCACGATTGTATATTTGGTAAGCTCTTTGCGTTTCGGCCAGCTTACTTTTTGCATTTCGCGAGCCACTCCGCTGAAAAATTCGGTCATGCGTTTCATGAATGTATCCTCCAAGCATTAGACAGCTTCTTTGTTAATCTATTAATAAAACGGTTATTTCGTTTCTTTATGAATCGCGTGTGAATTGCATGTACTACAAAATTTCTTTATTTCAAGGCGTTCGCTGCTTGTTGATTGATTACTTTCATAACTATAATTTCTTGAACCACATTCAGTACAAGCTAGAACAATTTTTTTTCTCATTTGATACACCTATCCTATCTACTATATCCATAAAACCTTATCACGACTGTCTTTTATTGTCAATAATAAAGCAGGCTGAGCCCATCCAAGATATCGTGTATCGAAAACCTTTGTTTCTTAACATCCAATTTTAAATCTTAGTGAATAAAACTTCCAAGTGGAGATGGGACAGATGAGATTAAGCGGAAAAAGCGGAGGGATTATAAACTGATTTCCCTTACTTCCAAATAGCGCTCGAGCTTTCTTTTCACCCGCTGAAGGGCGTTGTCGATTGACTTTACATGTCGGTTCAACTCTTCCGAAATCTCTTGGTAAGTTTGTCCATCTAGGTAAAGAGCTAACACTTTTCTCTCCAGATCACTCAGAAGCTCGGCCATCTTTAATTCGATATCGTCAAACTCTTCTTGATTGATAATCAGCTCTTCCGGGTCTAAAACTTTTGTACCCGATATTATATCCATAAGAGTTCGATCGGATTCCTCATCATAAATAGGCTTGTCCAGGGAAACATAGGAATTGAGCGGAATATGCTTTTGACGCGTTGCTGTTTTAATAGCTGTAATGATCTGCCTCGTAATACATAGTTCGGCAAACGCTTTAAAGGAGGATAACTTATCACCTTTAAAATCACGGACGGCTTTATATAAACCAATCATACCTTCTTGAACGATGTCTTCCTTATCTGCACCAATTAAGAAATAAGTCCTTGCCTTTGCTCTAACAAAATTACGATACTTTTGGATCAAGTAATCCAGCGCTTCACTGTCTCCAGTGTGTACCAACTCTATCAATTCATCATCATCAAACTGCAGATACTTTTCGTTCAGTTTCATTCCGAATTTGAGACCCACATTATATCCCCCTGACCTGACTCAGATAGAAATATTATACAGCAGGTAAAAATTACCCGTCAATGGTTCAAATCTTCCCTCGACGCCATTTTTCGAAAATTTCTGCAACTTCTTCACTTAAAGGGATTTTAGCAGCGGGTTTTATTATGGTTGTTTTTTTTACATCTTTCTCAATTTCCCCTTGAATTTCTTCCATCTCAATAAGCAGTTCGCGGGCAGATTTCCTTAGAGCCCCTTGGCCAAATATCACCCACTGCTCCGTGAAGTCAGAAGTCGCCACTTGAATCTGCGTTTTGATATTATTCAGTTCAATGGCCATCTTTTCTATTCTCTCATCAGCAGTTTCATTTTCTTTTGTAAAAATTACATCAACCTTATGATTTTTGAATATCCGGGCAATTCCTTGAACATATTGGGCGTCAAATACGACAATTACGCGATACCCGGTAAAGGCTTGATATTCTGCCATCATTTCAATTAACCGGTCCCTTGCAGCAGCAAGATCCCGTTCTTTCAATTCTCTCAGTTCCGGCCAGGCCCCAATAATGTTGTAACCGTCCACTAACAGAATATTCATCCCATTATTGGCCTAAAGGATTTCTTTTTCTATAGACCTCATACATCAATAAACCAGCTGCTACCGATGCATTTAACGACGTTACTTGTCCTACCATAGGGAGACGGATGAGGAAATCGCATTTTTCCTTCATTAAACGGGCCATTCCTTTACCTTCACTACCAATTACAAGTCCAATGGGCATCTTGCCGTCCATGTTACGGTAATCATCGCTACCTTTCGCATCTGTACCGACAATCCAGACACCACGCTCTTTTAACTCTTCAACTGCTCGTGCCAAATTCGTAACACGAGCAACTGGAATATACTCAATTGCACCGGTCGATGCTTTCGCTACTGTTGCCGTTAATCCCACTGCTCTCCGTTTTGGAATAATAATTCCATGGGCTCCGACAGCATCTGCTGTTCTCATAATTGATCCTAAATTATGTGGATCTTCAACTTCATCAAGAATCATGAAAAATGGCGCTTCATCCCGTTCTGCCGCTTTGGCGAATAAGTCATCCAATTCTACATATTCATAAGCCGCCACTTGTGCGACAACACCTTGATGAATACCATCTGCCATTTGATCAATTTTTTTCTTTGGAACAATTTGCACAAATACCTTCTTTTCTTTAGCAAGACCAATTAGTGGTTGCATTGACCCTTTTTGTGAGCCTTCTGCTATCCAAATTTTATTTATATCCCGTTCGGAGCGAAGTGCTTCCAATACGGGGTTTCTTCCAATGATGTATTCTTCACTCATGGGTTACTCCCCTTTTCTTCTTCAATGAATTCAATAGACTTTCTAATAAGCTCTTCCATTCTTTCTATTCGACCTGATAAATACAGAAAGCCCATAAGAGCCTCAAAGGCCGTACTGTAACGATACGTTTGCACATCTGTATTCTTCGGAACCGAACCGGATTTCGCATTACGGCCGCGACGGACGACAGCGGATTCTTCTTCTGATAACCAACCTGACTCCAAGAAAAAATGAATAATCCTATTTTGAGCTTTAGCTGATACAAAAGATGTTGCTTTTTTGTGAAGAAGATTAGGCTTGACCGCTCCTTTTTGAATGAGATGATGCCGGATATACGTTTCATATACGGCATCACCTATATAGGCTAGAGCAAGACTGTTTAACATTTTTTCATCTACTTTATTATCGTAATGAAGCATCAATTACCCTCTTTTCCATCTTGTACCTTGAGGGGTATCCTCTAATATAATATTCATGTTTTTCAAGCGGTCACGAATTTCATCAGATAACCCAAAGTTGCGATCTTTCCGCGCTTGAATTCTCTGCTGAATCAAGCCTTCAATTTCTTCATCCAACAACCCTTCTTCTTCTAGAGACAAACCTAGAACTGAAAACAGTGTTTGGAATTCTTCAAGGAAAGCCTCAATGACTTCCTTGTCGGTATTTTTCTCCATCAAGTAATAGTTTGCTTGCTTGGACAGTTCAAAGAGAATGGATATCGCGTTAGCTGTGTTAAAATCATCGTCCATTTCTTGAATGAACTGTTCATGTAACGCATTTACTTTCTCCAGCCAAACATCATTATTCTCAGTCAACCCATCACTCACTTGGAGACGATGCTTTAAGTTTTGGTATGATGTTCTTAAACGATCAAGTGCCGCTTTTACATTCTCTAGTACTTCTTCGCTGTAATTGATAGGATGGCGGTAATGTACGGATAACATGAAGAAGCGTAACACTTGTGGATCATGCTTCTGAATGATGTCATGCACAAGAACAAAATTGCCTAAGGACTTAGACATTTTTTCATTATCAATATTGATATACCCGTTATGCATCCAATAATTCGCAAAGGTCTTGCCCGTTAATGCCTCAGATTGTGCAATTTCATTTTCATGATGGGGAAAAGCTAGATCTTGGCCGCCTGCGTGTATATCAATTGTATCGCCCAAATACTTTCTGACCATGGCAGAGCATTCGATATGCCAACCGGGACGCCCCTTACCCCATGGACTCTCCCAAGATATTTCACCTTCCTTAGCCGCTTTCCAAAGGGCAAAATCAAGGGCATCTTGTTTTTTCTCACCAATTTCAATGCGTGCCCCAACTCGAAGCTCATCGATGGATTGGTGGGACAACTTTCCATACCCTTCAAATTTACGAGTTCGGTAGTACACATCACCTTCAGATTCATAGGCGAATCCTTTTTCAATCAATGCCGAAATAAATTCAATAATTGTATCCATGTTCTCCATCACGGTCGGATGTGCATCCGCCTTTTTGCAACCAAGCGCAGAAACGTCTTCAAAATACGCCTTAATAAAACGTTCTGAAATGGTCGGGACATCTTCCCCCAATTCTTTTGCTGCGCGAATGAGTTTATCATCAACGTCTGTGAAATTCGAAACAAATTGAACTTCATACCCACGATAATCTAAATATCTTCGAACGGTATCAAATACTATTGCGGGTCTAGCATTTCCAATATGAATGTAATTGTAGACAGTAGGTCCGCACACATACATTTTCACCTTTCCTTCTTCAATCGGAACGAAGGCTTCTTTCTGTCTTGTAACTGTGTTATATATTTTAATTGCCATATTATAAACTCCTTTCTTCCTGCCTCTGCTCAGCCAACTTCGCTTTTAAGGCAAAGATTTCTTTATCCATTTCCTTAAAACGGTCAGCAATCGGATCAGGAAGATCTGAATGATTTAAGTCTTTATTGATTTTGATACCATCTCGAATGACTACTTTACCTGGAATGCCTACCACCGTTGAATTAGGAGGTACTTCCTTTAAAACGACAGAACCTGCACCGATTTTTGAGTTTTCACCAACTGTGATGGAACCCAGCACTTTTGCTCCTGTTGCAATCAATACATTATCTTTTATCGTAGGATGGCGTTTTCCCTTTTCCTTACCTGTTCCTCCAAGCGTGACCCCTTGAAAGACAGACACATTGTCGCCAATTTCACATGTTTCACCAATGACGATCCCCATTCCATGATCAATGAAAAATCGACGGCCTATAGTAGCCCCTGGGTGAATTTCAATCCCGGTAAAAAACCGACTGATCTGAGAAATACTTCTCGCTAGGAAAAAAAACTTCTTCTTGAAAAGTGCGTGAGCCATTCTATGACTCCAAATTGCATGTAAACCAGCATACGTTAAAATAACTTCCAAATAACTACGCGCAGCAGGATCTTGATCAAAAACCACTTCGATATCCTCTTTAAACATCTTTAACAAAATGATTCCCCCCTATGTTCCTTCCTTATCCAGCATCCCCTCATAAACCTTTTAAAGCATATAAAAAAGCGTCTCTGTCCTAATAGACAGAGACGCTCTAAGCGCGGTTCCACTCTGTTTGGAATGGTTTCCAGCAGGTAAAAAGCACCCCTTTTTTTCCATTCCCAACTTTTATCCCTATAACGGAGGATATTCCGCCTGTGCCTACTAGAGGTTAGTTCAGCAAAGGACTCAAGGGTGCATTTCAGAAAACGAGAGGCTTGAACCACTTTCAGCAGGTTATGGTTCTCTCTAATAAGCTTCGTTTACTTACTTCTCCCCATCTACGCGTTCTTTTGTAAGATTATTAAATACTATATTACATTTTTGACAAATTGTTAATATAAAATACTTTGAATACGTTGTTTAATTTTTTCTTTGCCAAGTAATGAAATAGCTTTAGGCAAGTCAGGTCCATGTGTTTGACCAGTCACAGCTGCACGAATTGGCATAAATAATTTTTTCCCTTTATGCCCTGTGCTTTTTTGTACAGCTTTAATTGACTTCTTGATTTCGTCGGCCTTAAATTCCTCCAGCCCTTCGATTTCTTGAAGGAAAGCATTCATGACTTCTGGTACTTGTTCTTCTGCTAGGACTTCTTTCGCTTCAGTCTCAAACTCGACCTCATCCTTGAAAAATAGTTCAGACAGCTCAACAATTTCCGCTCCATAGCTCATCTGCTCTTGATAAAGAGAAACAAGCCCGTGTACCCACTCTTCTTCTTCAGCAGTTAGGGACGCAGAAACCTTCCCAGCCTTGATTAAATGTGGCATAGACAATTCCACTGCACGATCCTCATCCAATTGCTTCACATATTGGTTATTCATCCAAGTAAGCTTTTGCTTATCGAAAAGTGCAGGCGATTTAGACAATCGATCAGCATCAAAAAGATTAATAAACTCTTCTTTTGAGAAGATCTCTTCCTCGCCGCCCGGTGACCATCCTAGTAAAGTAATGAAGTTGAATAACGCTTCAGGCAAATAACCCAGCTCTTCATATTGCTCAATGAATTGAATAATCGATTCATCACGTTTACTTAGTTTTTTTCGGCTTTCATTTACAATTAGAGTCATATGACCGAACACAGGCGGTTCCCAACCGAACGCTTCATAAATCATTAATTGCTTTGGAGTATTGGAGATATGATCATCACCGCGAAGAACATGGGAAATCTTCATCAAGTGATCATCCACCGCTACCGCAAAGTTATAAGTTGGAATACCATCTTTTTTAACGATAACAAAGTCTCCAAAACCATCTGTCTCAAACGATACGTCATCCTTAACCATATCTTTGAACGTAAGGACCTTACCCGAAGGAACGGCAAAACGAACGCTAGGCTTTCTGCCTTCTGCCTCTAGTTTCACTTGCTCTTTATCAGTTAAATGCCTGCACTTCCCTGAATACTTTGGTGTTTCATTACGTTCAACCTGTCCTTCCCGCTCTGCTTCAAGTTCCTCTTCCGTACAATAGCATTTATAAGCCAAGCCCTTGTTCAGAAGCTCTTGATACAATCCTTGGTACAGGTCGTTTCTCTCTGATTGACGATACGGGCCATATTCCCCGCCAATATCAACACCTTCGTCCCAGTCCATACCAAGCCATTTTAAATATTTCAGCTGACTTTCTTCGCCGCCTTCAATATTTCTCTTTTTGTCGGTATCTTCAATCCGGATGATGAATTTCCCGCCCTTATTTCGTGCGTATAAATAATTAAATAAAGCCGTCCGTGCATTTCCTATATGTAAATGTCCAGTCGGACTCGGTGCATAGCGAACTCGAATATCGCTGCTCATGATATATCTAGACCTCCCAGTCTTTCTTTTCTATCGTTTATTTTATCATTTAAATTCATTGGGATAAAGGCATCCACTCTAAAAACGAATTTAGTTTGATTTAACCAATAAGACAACAGCCTGTGCCGCAATTCCTTCACTTCTGCCAGTAAATCCAAGCTTCTCGGTTGTGGTTGCTTTTACATTGATTTGATCAACTGAAGCATCTAAAAGTTCTGCAATCCTGACTCGCATTTCTTCAATATATGGAGCCATCTTCGGACTTTGTGCAATGATTGTACAATCAGCATTCCCTAGTACATAGCCTTCTTTTTTTACAATCGCCCAAATATACTGCAGCAGTTTTGCCGAATCAGCGCCTTTAAATTCCGGGTCAGTATCCGGAAAATGCTTACCAATATCTCCTGCACCAATTGCCCCTAAGCAAGCATCGGCAACAGTATGTAGAAGCACATCCGCATCCGAATGGCCAAGTAACCCTTTCTCATAAGGAATTGTAATCCCACCAATAATTAAAGGTCTTCCCTCTACAAGCTGATGAACGTCATATCCTTGTCCAATTCGAAACATCTTATTCTCCCCTATCATCAAAGTTGTTGTTTATGTAAAATCGCTTCTGCAAAATAAAGGTCTTCCTGTGTCGTAATTTTAATATTATCATAATTGCCTTCAATAATAACTACCTGTTCGTTGATCCGTTCTAGCAAACTTGAATCGTCCGTACCTAAAAATGACTCTAACTCCGCCTGTTCATGCGCCCTTTTTAATATAGATACACGAAAAGCTTGTGGAGTTTGTACCGCCCACAAGCTTGATCGTTCCACCGTTTCTAGAACCTTTTTATCGGCGGCTTTTTTTATAGTATCCTTTACTGGAACCGCAATGACCGCCCCTCCATGAAGGGAAGCAGAAGACGTTAATTCACTGATTTGCACCTGGTCGATAAAAGGGCGAGCGCCGTCGTGGACCAGGATAATTTCTTCTCCTGCATGTTTTAGCCCATTATAAACACTCTGTTGACGTTCCTTGCCACCTGTCACGAGTTTCTTGACCTTCTTAAGGTCATAAGTCTCTATCATTTGTATGAAATAATCCTCTTCTGCCGGATTTATCGAAAGGATAATCCCCCGACAGTTAGGATCTTCTTCAAAAACACGAAGTGTATAAACAATAATCGGGGTACCTGATAGTTCAATAAAAAGTTTATTCTTGCCCGCTTTCATTCGTTTTCCTTGTCCAGCTGCAGGTATCACTACTTCATAAAACATAACGGTTTCTCCTACTCTTCTTTATAATGCTTTTTCTAATAGTTTCGGTTTAGCAAAAATCATCCGACCTGCTGAGGTTTGCAGTACACTTGTCACAAGTACATCAATGCGTTTTCCAATATGATCACGGCCACCTTCGACAACAATCATCGTACCGTCATCTAAATAAGCAATGCCTTGATTCTGCTCTTTCCCATCCTTAATGACTTGCACATTCATTTCTTCCCCAGGAAGTACAACCGGTTTAACAGCATTCGCCAGGTCATTAATATTAAGGACTGCTACATTTTGAAACTCGCATACTTTATTTAAATTAAAGTCATTTGTAACAACCATCCCACCTGATATTTTGGCAAGCTTCACTAATTTACTGTCCACTTCTTGGATGTCTTCAAAATCCCCTTCGTACATCTCTACTTTAATCGGTAGTTCTTTTTGAATCCGGTTAAGGATATCCAATCCACGTCTACCGCGGTTCCTTTTCAAAGCATCTGAGGAATCAGCAATGTGCTGAAGCTCGTTTAATACGAATTGTGGTATTACTATGGTCCCCTCTAGGAAGCCTGTCTGACAGATATCTGCAATTCTACCGTCAATAATAACGCTTGTATCGAGGATCTTCAATCGCTTGCTGTAACCTTCTTCGTCCTCTTCATTTTCTTCACCGTCTGAAGTTTTTTTCTTATTATTTTTCGTAAATAAATTCAATAGTTCATCACGTTTTTTAAAGCCAACCTGAAACCCAAGATAACCAAACAAAAGCGTAAGGATGATAGGAACTACTGTATTTAAAATGGGCACCCTAATTGCACTAAAAGCGGATCCAACTAAAAATGCCGCAAGTAGTCCTACTAAAAGACCGACGCTGCCAAAGATTATATCCGTACTTGGTATCTTAACAAGCTGTTCCTCCAGCCACTTCATAAAATAGATCACATGATCTACTGCCCAAAAAGTAATAAGATAAAAGATAATGGCACCCAACAGTACACTTACATAAGGATTGTTTATTAAAGCAATATCATCTGCATGTAAAACAGTTAATAATTCCGGAATAAGTAACATACCAAGTGTCCCACCGACTATTAAGAAGCATGCTTGTATAATGCGTTTTAACATCCCTTTCACCTCCCTCTACTCATTATTGACCAATAAAAAAAAATGAAACCTTCGAAAATTCGTTTTCATTATATACGTGAAATTCACCTAAGGAATTAGTGGATTTACAAATATGATTCCTTCTCTTTTTCGTATTATTAGCCTAGCACCCTAAGTTTTGAGTGTCAAAAATAAACACTAATCAATTTAAAGCTAATATAGGAAAATTCAGATGCAAGTTTGCACCTTACATCCTTCGATTTGTGACAAGCTGATTTTTCAAAATACGAAGTCCTTCTCTAATTTTATTGGCACGGACTTCCCCAATACCTTCTACATCGTCAAGATCTTCAACCGTCGCTTTATTGACCTCCTTAAAGCTTTCGAACTGTTTCACTAAATTTTCAATGATCAAACCCGGCAAGCGTGGGATTTTATGAAGAATCCGGTATCCACGGGCATGTATAGCCTCATCAAGATGAATGTAACCATGATAGCCCAGTACTTTTAAAAGTATGCTTTCGTCCAATTGTTCCTGCATGGCCAACTCTTGAAGCCGGAAGATGATTTCTTCAGGTTTTTCATCATTACTAGAGGTATAATCCTTGATAAGCCATTTTCCTTCCGTTTCAATATCCGCCAGAATTTCGTTCATTTGCAGACGGATCAACCGTCCTTCTGTACCGAGTTCATTTAGGTAGGTAAGTAACTCCGCTTTGATTCGAAGAACCATAACATAACGATGAAATACTTGTAAAAGGTCAGCATAGGTCACAAGTTCTTCAAATTCCAGAGCTCCTAACACCGATATGCTCTGCTGCAGAACCACCTTATATTTTTCCAAGGTTTGAATGGCTAGATTAGCCTTAGCGAGTATGACACCAATATCTTTAAGGGCATATCGAAAATTACCTTGATATAAAGTAATTACATTTCGACGTTGTGAGATTGCAATTACTAAAGACTTGGTCTCTCTAGCTACACGTTCCGCTGTCCGGTGCCGCATACCTGTTTCAGTGGAGGGTGTACTATTATCAGGTACTAATTGAGCATTGGCGAAAATGATAGTATCTGCCTTTTCATTTAAAATGATGGCTCCGTCCATCTTCGCCAGCTCATATAATGTACTTGGGGTACAGTTACAGTTAATTTGGAAGCCACCATCTACAATTGTGCGCACCTTTTCGTTATATCCAACTACAATCAATCCACCCGTATTTGCCCTCAGGACATTTTCAATGCCTTCCCGAAGCGGGGTACCCGGGGCTACAATTTGCAAAATCTCCAATTTTGTTTTCTCATACCCTTTTTTATCTGTCATCTTTCCCCCCCTAACGATTGATGAAGAGCCTCCGAAACCGATGAAACCCCAACGATCTTAATACCCTTTGGAGCTGTCCATCCACCTATATTATTAGCTGGTATAATGACCCGTTCAAACCCCAGTTTTGCTGCTTCCTGTACTCGTTGTTCAATCCGGGACACCCTTCTTACTTCCCCCGTTAACCCAACTTCTCCAATGATGCAATCGGCGGGATTTGTTGGTTTATCACGGAAGCTTGAGGCAATGCTAATTGCCACAGCCAGATCAATTGCCGGTTCATCCAGCTTGACACCTCCAGCAACCTTTAGGTACGCATCTTGGTTTTGTAATAACAAACCCACTCTCTTTTCCAAGACCGCCATTAAAAGCGAGACCCTATTGTGATCAATTCCAGTAGCCATTCGCCTTGGATTTCCAAAACTCGTCGGCGAAATTAATGCCTGAATTTCGACAAGCACCGGTCTTGTTCCTTCCATTGACGCAACAACGGTAGATCCCGAAGCTCCTTGTGACCGTTCCTCAAGGAAAATTTCTGAGGGATTCGCGACTTCTTCTAGACCATGTTCCTTCATTTCAAAAATACCCATCTCATTTGTCGAACCAAAGCGGTTTTTGACCGCGCGTATAATTCGATATGTATGGTGTCTTTCTCCTTCGAAATATAAAACAGTGTCTACCATATGCTCAAGCAACCTTGGCCCGGCAATCGCCCCTTCTTTCGTAACATGCCCGACGATAAAGATCGCAATTCCATTCGTCTTCGCAATACGCATGAGCGATGCCGTACATTCCCTTACTTGTGAAACACTTCCCGGCGCGGAAGTCACTTCAGAATGATACACCGTTTGAATTGAATCAATAATAACTAAATCCGGATTTACCTCTTGAATTGCCTGTTGGATATAATCCATATCAGTTTCTGCATAAACGAATAGATTTTCTGACATAACCCCAAGCCGGTCTGCTCTCAGTTTGGTCTGTTTAACTGATTCTTCACCTGAAATATATAGCACTTTTTTCTGTTTATGCGCCAACTGTGAAGATACTTGCAAAAGTAGGGTAGATTTACCAATACCCGGATCTCCTCCAATTAACACAAGTGACCCCTGCACAATCCCGCCACCAAGCGCACGATTCAATTCCATTAAATCTGTCTTAATCCGAGGTTCCTTGTCTGACTGAATAGTAGTTATAGGTGCCGCCTTCTCACGTTCCCCTGAACCTCTAACCTCTGAATGAGTAAAAGCTCCTTTTCTAGCCGGTTTAACAATTTCGGTTTCCTCGACCATCTTATTCCATTCTCCACAGCCCGGGCATTTTCCCATCCACTTCGCCGATTCATACCCACAAGACTGACACATAAACTTAGTTTTCTTTTTTGCAGCCATAATTACTCCTCTTCCTATTTGAAAAAATACCTATATAAAGGATATTATATCTCGGTTTTATTTAAACCTTCTTAATGATAAGTTTTTTAGAAAATAACTTCTGCACCCATATTTCCTTTTTTTTCGCCAGATATTGATTGCTAAAAATTTTAAATATGAACATTTCTACCTATGAATAAAAAACAGAGGTACACTGCAAAAAATCTGCGTGTACCTCGAAGTTTAGAATCAGATTATTCACTTACGTTAACAGGTTCGCCTTGTCGGATTGCAAACTCATTATTCACAACGTCCATCACGACCGTTTGCCCTTTTTTCACATTACCTTTAAGCAACTCTTCGGACAAATAATCTTCTACATGTTTCTGAAGCGCTCTTCGGATTGGACGTGCTCCGTATTCAGGATCAAAGCCTTCCGTAGCAATTTTTTCTCTAGCCGCATCTGTCAGCTCCAAGTATATTTCCTGTTCTTTCAAACGGGTAGTCAGCTGATTAGACATTAATGTAACAATTTGTTTCAAGTGATCTTTCTCTAACGCGTGGAACACGATGGTTTCATCAATACGATTCAGGAATTCTGGACGGAAGGCACGTTTAAGTTCTTCCATCACTTTCCCTTTCATATTTTTGTAGTCCTGGCCAGTGTCCTGGATGTTAAAGCCGACATACTTATCAATTTTTAATGCAGAAGCCCCAACATTTGAAGTCATAATCAGAATCGTATTCCTAAAATCAACAGTACGGCCTTTAGAGTCTGTCAGCCTTCCGTCTTCTAGTACTTGAAGAAGAATATTAAAAACATCTGGATGTGCCTTTTCAATTTCATCAAGCAGAACGACGGAATATGGTTTTCTCCGCACTTTTTCTGTTAACTGTCCGCCTTCTTCGTATCCTACATATCCTGGAGGGGATCCAACAAGACGTGAAGTTGAATGTTTCTCCATATATTCAGACATGTCGATCCTTATCATGGCATCTTCATCACCAAAGATGGATTCAGCTAGAGCACGGGCAAGCTCGGTTTTACCAACTCCTGTAGGCCCCAAGAAGATGAATGAACCGATTGGACGCTTAGGATCTTTCAATCCTGCTCTTGCACGCCGTACCGCTTTAGAGACTGCTATGACGGCTTCTTCCTGCCCAATTACACGATCATGGAGGATTGATTCCATATTAAGCAGTTTATCAGACTCAGTTTGCGCCAGTTTAGTGACCGGGACTCCAGTCCAGCTGGAAACGACATGGGCAATATCGTCCACTGTCACTTCACTATTCTCTTGCCCTTGTTTTTCTTTCCATGTTTTCTTCGTTTCTTCCAATTGTTCTCTTAAACGTTGTTCTGTATCGCGAAGTGAAGCAGCTTTTTCAAACTCTTGACTTTGAACGGAAGCGTCCTTTTCCTTACGAACATCATCTAGTTTCACTTCAAGTTCTTTTAAGTTTGGTGGTGTTGTATATGAGCGTAACCGTACTTTTGAACCTGCTTCATCAATCAAGTCAATCGCTTTATCCGGTAAGAAGCGATCGGAAATATAACGATCAGATAATTTAACTGCAGCGTCAATCGCTTCATCCGTAATTGAAACGCGGTGATGGGCTTCATACCGGTCACGTAAACCCTTCAATATTTGAATGGACTCTTCCATCGTTGGCTCGTCGACTTGAATTGGTTGAAAGCGTCGTTCGAGCGCAGCGTCTTTTTCGATATATTTACGGTACTCATCCAAAGTCGTTGCACCGATACATTGTAATTCACCACGGGCCAATGAAGGTTTAAGGATATTAGAAGCATCAATGGCACCTTCAGCCCCGCCAGCACCAATCAATGTGTGCAACTCATCGATGAATAAGATGATATTGCCTGCCTGACGAATTTCGTCCATTACTTTCTTTAAACGGTCCTCAAACTCACCACGATATTTCGTACCAGCTACAACAGTACCCATATCAAGTGTCATAACGCGTTTATCGCGCAGGATTTCAGGTACCTCATTATTAATGATCTGTTGAGCAAGACCTTCAGCGATGGCTGTTTTACCAACCCCAGGTTCACCGATTAATACTGGGTTATTTTTTGTACGACGACTTAATACCTCAATGACTCTCTGTATTTCCTTGCTTCTTCCGATAACAGGATCCAGGCTGCCTTCACGAGCAATCGCCGTTAAATCTCGGGCAAGACTATCCAGGGTTGGTGTGCTTGCATTTGAGGCTGCTGACCCCTGATGTCCACCTGATTCATTACTGCCTAACAGTTGTAATACCTGCTGGCGTGCTTTATTTAAGCTTACTCCAAGGTTGTTCAGTACTCGGGCTGCAACACCTTCGCCTTCTCGTATTAGACCAAGAAGTACATGCTCTGTCCCAACATATGAATGGCCTAATTTTCTTGCTTCATCCATAGAAAGCTCAATGACTTTTTTAGCTCTTGGGGTATAGTGTATTGTTTGGGCAGTATCCTGTCCACGGCCAATCAGATTTTCTACTTCTTTCTGGATTTTTTCCGCTCCTAAACCAAGAGCATATAACGCTTTAGCTGCAATACCATCGCCTTCTCGAACCAGGCCTAACAAAATATGTTCTGTACCAATATTATTATGTCCTAAGCGGATTGCTTCTTCTTGGGCTAATGCTAATACTTTCTGGGCTCTTTCAGTAAAACGACCAAACATCATAGGGAATTCCTCCTTAATAATTTTCGTTTTGAGTAAAGCTACTCTAAGTAACGGCAGAAGCTTCATTGCACTACATTTATTACATGAATATAGGTACTCACTCAGAGGTAATTACCCTCTATGAGGAGGAAGTTTCCGTGAAGTTTAAGCGTTCTCGAATGAGTGCTGCTCTACGGATATCCCTTTCATGGGATCTTAATGGGCCACCTGCGTATTTTTGTAAAAATCCTGACTGAGTTAATATCATCAACTCATTTAAGATGCTTTTAGAAATATTTTTTATATACCCAAGATCTATACCTAACCTAACATCGGAGATACAGGTAGTTGCTTCCTTAGTCTCAATGACTCGAGCATTAGACAAAATCCCATAAGAACGGTAAACTCTATCTTCTAATTGTATGTGAGAGGTCTTCACTAATGCATCCCTTGCTGACCTTTCCTGGGCAATGATTTGTTGAACTACACTCGTTAGATCTTCAACAATGTCTCTTTCAGACTTTCCGAGAGTAATTTGATTAGAGATTTGAAAGATATTCCCTAACGCTTGACTGCCCTCTCCATAAATCCCTCGAACTACCAACCCTAATTGATTGATAGCCGGTATAATTTGATTCATCTGCTGTGTAAGGACTAGGCCCGGCAGATGCATCATGACCGAAGCCCTTAATCCTGTTCCCACATTAGTTGGACAACTAGTTAAGTATCCTCTTTCTTCATCATATGCATAGTCTATGGATTCTTCAATCCAATCGTCAAGAACATTTGCGAGCTTTAACGTTTCTTTTAGCTGCAACCCAGACATTAAACACTGAATACGGAGATGATCCTCTTCATTGATCATGATACTTATTTCTTCATTTTCCGAGAGAAGACAAGCACCTTTTGCTGATTCATCAACTAAATGAGGACTGATTAAATGCTTTTCAACGAGAACACGCTTTTCTAGTGGTTGGATTTGGTCAATCTCTAGAAGTTCAAGTTTGCCAATCTCCGGGGTAACTTCCTCTTCAATTCTTTTTTTTACTAATTCAATGATTTCTTTAGCTTCTTCGTTAGAAAAGGAGGTAGGAAAGGTGAAATCTTTGAAGTTCCTGGCCAACCGAATTCTAGAACTTAATACAATATCAATTTCAGGCCCTTCGGCACTCATCCAGGAACTCAAGGCGTTTTCTACAAACTTTTCTAAACTCATAATTCGTCGCCTCCCTCTTGTGCTTCATACCTTTTTTCAAGGGAGCGAACCTTATCTCTTACTTCTGCTGCTTTCTCAAATTCCTCTTGATTGATGTGAATCTTTAAAACCTCTTTCAAATCTGAAATTTGTTTTCGAAGATAAATGGTGCCACCAATCCTTTTTGGAATTTTACCTATATGTGCAATGTTGCCGCTATGAACCCTCTTTAAAATCGGATTTAATTGATCATTGAAAGTTTTATAACATTCAGCACATCCAAATTTACCAAGGTGGACAAACTCTTTATAGGATCGGTGACAATGAGGGCAGCGCTTCTCTTCTGTCTTAGGAAATGCATTTGCCTTCGTCTGTTGAATATTCGACTCCATATTCAACAATCCTGCTAACAAATTATTTATTGAAAAACCATGTCCTCCTGCAACCATAGCCATTTCACCTTTTTCCTGAGCACATTTCTCACAAATCATAACCTCGGTTTTTTTTCCATTAATGATCTTGGTGAAGTGCAGGGTAGCAGGCCTTTGATGACATTCTTGGCAAATCATGTTCATCACCTCTGCCAGTCTTATTTATATTTTAAAGTTGTAAGCATCGCAGTTAAAATCCTTGCCCTAAGCTCATCTCGATCGGGTAAATCTATATAAATCACCGATCTATCAATGACGCTCATCATGATCTTGGCTTCTCTTTCATTTATAACTTCTTCACTCATAAGCCGAGAAATAACTCCTTCAGCCATCGATTGGGTTACCCTAGAACCAATAAGGGATAATAATTGGTTAATAAGATGCACGTAATCCTGCGATTTCACTTTCATGATCCGTATATAACCGCCGCCTCCACGCTTACTCTCTACAACATAACCTCTTTCGATTGTAAACCTGGTATTAATTACGTAATTGATTTGAGAAGGAACACACTGAAATTTATCTGCTATTTCACTTCTTTTAATTTCTAAGATATCTTTCTGACTTATTTCTAGTACTTGTTTCAAATAAGTTTCGATAATATCAGATATGTTTCTCACTCAGCCTCCTCCAATCTGACTTTGACTATATTTGACTATTATTATACAAGGAAAAATGCATTTTGCAACTTAAATGCACTCATTTAAATGTATTATCCATTTTCTCCAAATTATATGTACTTACATACCCTAATGCACACTAAAATTTAAATATCTTACATAAATACCCTAAACAGTTAAACACAAAACCTATTTTATAATAGAATATTCTATTACGTGTATTAATTCTCCTGCCGAATCCAAACACCTGGTCAAATACAAAGAAGACCAACATCTTTGCTGATCTTTAAATCGCTATCTATTTGTAAAAGAAAAAAGACCAGCCAAGGATGGCTGATCTTTTTGAATGGCTTGGCGGCGTCCTACTCTCACAGGGGGAAACCCCCAACTACCATCGGCGCTGAAGAGCTTAACTGCCGTGTTCGGAATGGGAACGGGTGTGACCTCTTCGCTATCGCCACCAAACAATAAAGGAACGTTGTTCCTTCAAAACTAGATAATAAGAAGGTATTTCATTTTTTAAAGCGTGGTTAAGTCCTCGATCTATTAGTATC
>NZ_JBFUIB010000004.1:0-84874 GCF_056402095.1 Peribacillus sp. P4_C12 | reverse complement strand
GGAGGGTTACCTGCAAGGGCACGGGCAATCGCAACTCTTTGCTGCTGTCCTCCTGAAAGTTGGCTTGGCAAATGGTTCATCCGGTCATTGAGGCCGACCTTTTCTAGACAGGCATTGGCAACTTCTTTTCTTTCCTTTACACTTACACCTCGGTAAACAAGGGGAAGTTCGGCATTTTCCAGCGCCGTCAATTTCGCTAACAGGTTAAAGTTTTGAAAGATAAAGCCAATTTTTATGTTTCGAATGGCGGCTAGCTCATTATCTTTCATCTTTTCTACTTCTTTTCCATCCAAAAGATATTCGCCTGTGTCGGGCTTGTCGAGACAGCCAATCATATTCATAAACGTAGATTTCCCTGAACCAGAGGGCCCAATGATAGAAACGAAATCCCCTTTATTTATTGTAAAACATACATCTTGCAGCGCCTTGACGGTTTCACCGCCCAATTCATACGACTTGGACATGTTTTTAATTTCAATGATGGGTGTCGGCATGTTACTGACCTCCCCTGCCGCCGCTTGGCATTTCATTGCCGCCCGGCATTCCGCCACCGCTCGGTATTCCAATTCCACCACCGCTTTGGCCTCCTCCCATTCTACCGCCACCTGTAGAGCTTTCATTGGAAATGGTAATAGGCAAGGAAACATACTGACCCTCTTCAAGTCCAGATGTTATTTCGATATACTTATCATTACTAATACCCGTCTTAACCACTGTCTTTGTAGTATTAGTTGTTGCATCTTCTGTTGAAGCAGATTGTTGGATATTCACATACTTCTCTTCTCCATCGATTTGGACTGCCTCAATTGGAACATAAAGAACATCTTTTACACTATTCGTCACAATACTCACTTCTGTCGACATCCCAATTTTTATATCTCCTGGTTTGTCAATTTTAATCGTCACATCGAAAGAAGAAACACCATTCTCATATGTACCTTCCTTTGCTACACTTGTTACTTTCCCTGTGAATGTTTCATCTTCAAAAGCACTAGCTGTAATTTCAACTGTTTGTCCTTTCTTAACACTTGAAACATCTAATTCATCAACACTGATCGTTGTTTTTAATTTTTTATAATCCGTCACATGGGCAACCACTTCACTACTTGAAACACGATCCCCTTCTTCTACTTCCAACGTAGTTACTGTTCCATCAAATGGGGCAGTTATTGGGTCACTTCCATCCGTGAAGGTAATAAGTTCATCACCTTTTTCAACTATTTCATTTTTCTCTACAAGGACTTCATCGACTTCATCCGTTACGGAAGATGTGATGTCCTCGCTATTTATCGCAGCAACCGAACCAGAACCACTGATTTGAACTTCAAGGTCTCCCTTTTCAACTGTAGTTGTCATCGCCTTAGCAATAACGGGCTGACCATTGTCCTTCATAAAGAACCAAATGCATCCCCCTATAGCTAGCACTAAAACTGCCCCTATCGTTATCCATTTTTTCATCATTTTGCTCCTTTCAGATTTCCTTCATTGAAATCAGTATCACGAAAGAAGCTTAATTTTTCCTTAAGGATTGTTTTTAATTTTCATGGAAGACTGTGTTAAGCAAACGCTTCCCTTTTCATTACCTTTTTAATAATTAACACTACGTCGGACGAAAAAATATTTATTTGAAAATTTTAAATTTACAATATATTCTAATAAATATATACTAAAACTGTTATCAGATACATTGAGTAATGAAAACCAAATTCATATTCAAAGGGGGAACCACATTGGCATTGAACGATTCAGGAGCAAAAGAATCTCAAGTAAGCGCCTCCACGGATTACACCCAGATTGTCCAATCACCATCATTTCAAGAACTCCTAAGAAAAAAACGCAATTTCATCGTCCCACTTTCCATTTTTTTCATGGTCTTTTATTTCACCTTACCTATCTTAACTTCCTATTCTAAAGTTCTTAACTCTTATGCCTTTGGAGCAATCAGCTGGGCTTGGATCTTTGCCTTTGCGCAATTTATCATGACATGGACCCTATGCATTCTCTACTCCAAGAAGGCTGCGACTTTTGACCAATTAGTTGAAAAAATCGTGAAAGAAGCGAAAGGGTAAAGGTGAATATACAATGAATACACTTGCTTTTATTTTATTTTTAATCATTGTTGGTTTAACATTAGTCATTACCTACTTTGCTTCACGTCGCACTAAAACAACGGCTGACTTTTATACGGCAGACAGCAGCCTTACTGGATGGCAAAATGGCTGGGCTATTGCCGGTGATTATATGTCCGCCGCTTCATTTTTGGGAATCGCTGGAATGGTTGCGCTCGCTGGATTTGATGGTTTTTTCTACAGCATCGGTTTCCTAGTCGCTTACCTGGTCGTTCTTTATATCGTGGCCGAGCCGCTTCGTAACCTTGGTAAGTACACACTTGCAGACATGATTGCTGCACGTTTTAATGAAAAGAAGGTGCGTGGTGTCGCTGCCCTGAATACCATTTCCATTTCAACCTTTTATATGATTGCACAGCTTGTCGGTGCAGGTGCCCTTATAAAGCTATTGCTTGGAATCGATTATCTATACTCCGTTATCATTGTAGGTATTTTAATGACCGTCTACGTCGTCTTTGGAGGTATGACTGCTACCAGTTGGGTACAAATCGTAAAAGCTGTTTTATTGATGGCTGGGACATTCATTATCTCGGTTATTGTACTGGCGAAATTCGACTTTAGCGTGATGGAAATGTTCAGGCAGATGAAAACAGCAACTCCTCTAGCCGGGGATTTCCTCAATCCTGGTAACAAATTTAAGGATCCATTGGATACCTTATCACTCAATTTAGCACTTGTACTCGGTACAGCTGGATTACCTCATATCCTGATTCGTTTCTTTACGGTAAAAGACGCTATCACCGCTAGAAAGTCCGTTGTATATGCAACTTGGATCATTGGAATATTTTATATCATGACCATTTTCCTTGGCTTTGGAGCAGCAGCTTTCGTTGGATACGACAAAATCATTGCCTCGAATGCGGCTGGAAATATGGCCGCTCCATTGCTTGCCGAAGCTATTGGTGGTGACTTCTTATTCGCATTTGTGTCAGCTGTTGCTTTCGCTACTATTTTAGCGGTTGTCGCAGGTCTCGTTCTATCCGCAGCCTCTGCATTTGCCCATGACTTTTATGGCCATATTATTCGTAAAGGTCAAGCCACTGATAAAGAACAAGTGGTTGCTGCTCGTTGGGCATCGATCGGAGTATCCATTCTCTCCATCATCCTTGCTTTATTTGCTCAAAACATGAATGTAGCCTTCCTTGTGTCACTTGCCTTTGCCGTCGCTGCCAGCGCCAATCTACCAATTATTATCTTCACGGTATTTTGGAAACGTTTTAACACAGCTGGAGCTGTCACAGGTATGCTCGTAGGGCTGATTAGTTCTTTATTACTTGTGTTTCTAAGCCCTAATGTCTGGTCTCCAGTAGAGAACGCGGCTATATTTGTTGGGGAACCACTATTCCCACTAGCTAACCCTGGCATCGTCTCCATCCCAATTGGTTTTATCGCTGCAATCGCTGGAACACTGTTATCCAGCAAAAAAGCTGATGCCAAAAAATATGACGAAATCGTGGTAACAGCTAACACGGGAATAAAAGATTCTATTTAAGGTTTTTTGACCTATTAAAATTTTATAGTGTAATTATGAGAAGTATAATCCTTTTATCTTCCCAATCAATATAAAAGGAGAGGCAGCTATTCCTAACTGCCTCTCCTTTTTCTGCATCTCAATTATAAAATTATGTTCTCTACCTGTTTCTCGAAGATTGAAAACCCTCAGGTTTAATTCTTAAAGCAATAAAAAAGAGGGATAAAGATATATCTCTTCTTTCCCTCTAGTTTCTCATTCTCAATTTCCTTCTATTATATTTAGTTATCAACTGATTTATAACTTCTGCAAAGATCAGTCCCAACGCAATCGCCCCTGCCAGCATGAATGCCTTGGTAGCCAACTGAACAGCTATATTAAAGTCGTTTTCTACAAAATGCTTCATTGCGTCATAAGACAAACCCCCTGGTACGAGCGGGATGATTCCTGAGACATTAAAAATCGTGATTGGTGTTTTATACCTTTTAGCAAAATACTGACTGATTACTGCTACGATAAATGCAGCAGCTAGCGTTGCAATTATGCTATTTATCTCATTTTCGACCAAAAAAAAGTATAAAGCCCACCCTAACATCCCTACACAACCACATTGAAACAATGAATTTTTCGGTACATTAAAAATGACTCCAAAGGCGGCTGAGGCAATGAAACTTGTAATAAGCTGTGCAAACATCCTTCTTCCTCCCCTAAAATCATAAAAGAACAAATGCGACCGATATTCCTGTTCCAATGGCTAAAGCAGTTAAACCTGCATCTGCCCCCTTGGACAGACTGGAAACTAAATGCCCTGCAATTAAATCCCTGACCGCATTCGTAATTAAAAGTCCTGGCACTAGCGGCATCACCGCTCCAATAATTATAGTGTCCAAGTTACTACCCACACCGATTTGGACAAACAACATTG
This sequence comes from Peribacillus sp. P4_C12, assembly GCF_056402095.1. Taxonomy (NCBI): domain Bacteria; kingdom Bacillati; phylum Bacillota; class Bacilli; order Caryophanales; family Bacillaceae; genus Peribacillus; species Peribacillus sp. P4_C12. The sequence goes on along the minus strand of NZ_JBFUIB010000004.1, from coordinate 80,349 downwards.
CTACTAATCCCACTACTAGTGAGGCTATAAATTCAGCAAAAAAGCGAACCTCCAATAACCAATGCAAGTAAAGCAGACAAGAAAATCCAAGTCCTCCGGCTATACAAGACCAGATAAAATCACTCCATTGCCCTTGAAACATGATTAAAAAACAACCGCTCGCAATAAAGGCAGCGAAAACCTGAACCCACAAGGGATATCCCATACCTGCCTTTTCAATTTGTTTTAATCGGGAAAAAGCTTCCTGTGGCGTCATTTCCTTACTAGAAATGCTTCGAGATATACTGTTAACAAGCGTTACCTTGTGTAAATCCGTGGAACGCTGGGAAACTCGAATTAATTTTGAGGCTGGGTGCATACCATCCAGAGAAAAAATAATCCCTGTTGGCGTTGAAAAGCTGTGTGAATCCTCGCATCCAAATGCAGCCGCAATTCTGACCATCGTATCTTCTACCCGAGAGGTTTCTCCTCCGTTTTGAAGCATTATTTTCCCCGCAAGCAAACATACATCTATAATTTCATTGTAATGTAACTGATCATTCATTATATCCTCTCCATCACTTTTAACGTACGAGCTTATATCGGGTAACAAACTTACCAGTTTAAATCCATCTCATAATAGCCCAATTTTCATGAAAAGGATATAAAAATATTTCCTCATTTAATTAATTATTTCCACCTATGTCGTTCTGACTGTCTTAGTTCCAGTATTCCCTTTATTCAATGCTAAAACCGCTTAGGTAATTGAATGATTCGTTAGTTCTTAATTGTTCACTAGGAGAGGTATAGATCAGCAACACTTTTTCTACAATAAAAAAGGAATGCGGCACAAAACCTGCATCCCTCTTTATTGTTAGTTATTGCTGACTCTTTTATATTTTGTTAATTTCACCGAGTTTGAATGTACCAGTGCCATGCACTACAATATTGGTACGTTGCACTGGAATTTAAGACGCCAGCATCTACCTCTATAATACTTTTTGAATAAACGCATCTACTGTTTTATTAAACAAACCACTTTCTTCTATAAAAGGGCAATGACAACTATCTTCAAAAATAACAAGTTCAGAATTCGGAATGTTCTTCTCCAAATGTACTCCTGCCGCAACAGGAATGACCTTTTCATGCCTTCCAAAGCAGAGAAGTGTAGGAACGGTAATTTCAGGCAGGAAATCACGATAGTCAACAATTGATTGATCAAATAGGATGGCACTGGCAATGGATGCCGGCATTTTCGTTACTTCCTCAAGCATCCAGTTTACATCCCCTGCAGATAATTCATCTTTAAACATAGATGTAAGAAAGCCTTGTAAAAAGAGGGAACGATTCGTTTGAATCTCAGTCATGAAGGTAATCAATGTGTCGATATCAAAAGCCCCAATATCAAAATCGGGCCATTTAAAATCTGATGCCAATTCATCCACAATTACAATTGAATGGACATTATCCTCGCCGAATTGCTTGAGATAATCCCATACGACGAAAGCCCCCATAGACCAGCCTACTAGTATGACATCCTTTAATCCTTGTTTATCAATGAACGCATGAAGATCTTTTGCATAAACAGAGACCGTATTTCCGTTATGAACGTGGGTTGACTGACCATGGCTTCTTAAATCAAGTAAGATAGTTCTGTACTTCTCTGAAAAGTACGGAAGCTGTCTTGTAAAGAACCGACTACTCATCCACACTCCATGGATAAAAATAATCGGCCTCCCTTGACCCTTTTCTTCATAATATAACTGGACGTCCTTTTCAACCTCAATAAATGCCATCGTATCCCTCCTCCACAACATTTTCACAAAAAATTCCTTCTTAATTATTTATTGCGTTTCATCTTTTAACATTCCTTCCTATAAAAAAATATTGTCAAACTTCATTCTAGAGCTGATAATGAAGTTTAATATTTATTGACACCTTCATCCTGAAAGGACGGAATTTTTCATGAAGAGCTTTTTTAAAAACTATCGATCCTCTTTAGTATTACTCTCTGCAATTATTATTGGTGGGATAGCGGGCGTCGTTTTCGGTGAGAAAACCTCAGTCATACAGCCTCTAGGGGACTTATTTCTAAATCTAATGTTCACAATCATCGTTCCATTGGTATTTTTCAGCATTTCTTCTGCAATTGCTAATATGAGCGGGATGAAGCGTCTCGGGAAAATCATGGGCAGTATTGTTGTCGTTTTTCTGACTACAGCCGCTTTAGCTGCCGTAATTGGTTTTATTGGGACAACTATTATTAATCCTTTGGAAGGCACTGATACGACAGCTATTAAAGAACTGATGGAAAGCAGTTCCTCTGAAGAAACCATTGAAGAAGTTTCTTTCCTTAGTCAACTGGTTAATACTGTAACCGTGTCCGATTTTCCAGAACTGTTTTCTAGAAGCAATATGCTTCAACTTATCGTTTTCTCTGTATTAATTGGATTATCCACCGCACTGGTCGGCGAGAAAGCGAAACCGATTACTGAGTTTTTAACAGCGGGTACAGCTGTTATGATGAAGATCGTAAAAATTGTTATGTACTATGCACCAATCGGACTTGGCGCTTATTTTGCGGCTATTATCGGCCAGCTAGGACCACAGATTTTAGAAGGCTATGCACGTGCCTTCATTCTTTATCTAGTTTTAGCTTTAATTTATTACTTCGGCTTTTTCACCCTATATGCCTTTATCGCCGGTGGGAAAGAGGGAGTTAAACTATTTTGGAAAAATGCCTTCACACCATCTATTACAGCCATTGCTACCTGTTCAAGTGCCGCGTGCATTCCGGTCAATTTGGAAGCCGTCAGAAAAATGGGTGTGCCAAAGGACATCGCAGAGACGGTCATCCCGCTTGGAGCTAACACTCACAAAGATGGTTCTGTATTTGGCGGGGTGTTAAAAATTGTTTTCCTATTCAGCTTATTTGGCAAAGATATGACAAGCATCTCCAGCATTTTAAGTATACTGGCTGTTGCCTTTTTGGTCGGCGCTGTTATGGGGGCCATTCCTGGAGGCGGTATGATAGGAGAAATGTTGATTCTAAGTGTATTCGGCTTTCCTGTTGAAGTTCTGCCGATTATTGCTGTTATCTCCACGATTATCGATGCACCTGCTACACTACTTAACTCAACAGGAAACACCGTTTGCACAATGCTTGTCACACGACTGGTCGAGGGGAAAAACTGGTTAAAACAGGCATTTGTTAAGGAAGATTCTGTGGTGTGATTATCTGATATCGAACTGACTCCAAGACAATCTGGAGTCAGTTTTTTTACTATTTTCAAAAATTGTCTTTCTAGTAGTTTTTTAATCGGCAAGGAGTTCTGTATCCTTACATAGAATTAAAGAATGAGGAGGGATTTAATGTTAAAATGGTTGCCTGCTGTAATCCTTTTCATGGGACTGCTATATATTTTCTTTATACCTGAAGAGCCTTTAGTAATAAAAATTCTTTTCAAGATTATTCCTATGTTATTGATTTTGCTTTATGCCTACACGAAAAATGAGGGAAAACGGACTCGATATCAATTCTTAATTCTTCTCGGTTTACTCTTTTGCATGCTTGGAGACGGCTTGTTGATCTGGTTTGTCATTGGTCTTTCCGCCTTCTTAATCGGTCATCTTTTCTATATTGCCGCATTCCTCAACACATGGAGCTTTTCATGGATCCGATTTGCAAGCATTCTTCCCATTGCTGGTTATTCCACTTGGATAGGCCGTGAAATTGTACTTTCTTTGATTGAAAAAGGTGAAGACAGCCTAATCATTCCTGTCATTTGCTATGTTACGGTAATTTCTCTCATGGGATGGGCGGCATTTATGACCGGAAATGTAGCCGCCATTATTGGGGGGCTGCTGTTCGTCATTTCTGACTCCATTTTATCCTGGAACAAATTTGTTGAAGATATTACCTTTTCTGGCCCACTGATTATGTTAACCTACTATACAGCTCAGTTTTTCATCGCTAACAGCATCAGTTCGAAACCTGCTTTCCTTTCATCGAGCAACCGGAAAAATGGGCGAGCTATCGCCAGCAAATTCTGAGCTAAGCCGTTCCACATGAAACAATTCCCCACAAATAAAAGGCATTCACAGTTCTAATTAAACTGTGAATGCCTTTTTTCATCCATTAATTTTCTTAATGAAAACTACTTTTAAATAGTTACCTTCCTTATAATCCGAACTTGTTTTAAAATCTGCCGGCAATGAAAACTCTTCCATAAGTTCATATTTACCATCCATTTCTCTAAAGGCTGCCTCAATAAAGCTTTTAAATTTCTTCATGTCAAACGTACTGCAGTTGGTTGACGCTATAATGACCCCATTGTTTTCTGTTATGGAAATAGCATCCTTCAATAGATTCGTATAGTCTTTTCCGGCACTGAAGGTGAATTTCTTTGACTTGGCAAAGCTGGGTGGATCAAGAATGACCATATCAAATTTCAGAGCCTTCTTAACTGCATATTTAAAATATTTAAATACGTCCATCACGACGATATTCTGCGTTTCAGGATCTATCTCATTCACACTGAACTGTTCAATCGTTTTCGGTAAACTGCGATTCGCCAGGTCCACACTAGTCGTTTTAGCGGAACCGCCTAAAGCAGCAAATACAGAAAATGCTCCAGTGTAAGAGAACATATTCAGCACGGTTTTTCCTTTTGCATATTTATCTCGAATCGTCCTTCTAACCTCACGCTGATCAAGGAAGACACCGACCATGGCCCCATCATTCAAATAAACAGCGAAACGGACCCCATTCTCCTTGACAAGAAGCGGAAATTCCGGCTGCTCCCCCATAACAAAATCGTCTTCATCTACATATTGACCCTTTGTATCAAAGCGTTTCTTCTGATAAATGGACTTGACCTCGACCGTATTCTGCAGGGCCTTAATGATATAGTCTTTAAACGAATATATCCCTTTGCTGTACCAGCTAATGACGTAGTGACCATCGTAATGATCGATAATTAAGCCGCCAATCCCATCTCCTTCTCCATTGAACAAGCGGAAAGCAGTAGTTTCTGTATCTTCAAAAAATGGCTTTCGGTAATCATACGCTGTTCTGATTTTTTCATTGAAAAATGATTGATCAATTTTATCATTCTCCTTTTGAGTCAATACCCAGCCATAGCCTTTATTCTGTTTCCCATAATACCCCTTTGCTAAAAACCGATTGTTCTCGTCAACCAAACGCACTAAAGATCCCTCATCTTGAAGGTCATTGAGATTGCCAATCGACTCTTTCGCAATCAAGGGAAAGCCTTTGGCGATTTTATTTGCAAACTTAGCTTTCACTTTTATATCTATTTCTTTTCCCATATATATCATCCTATCTATGCAATTGCTTTCCTTCCCATTTTACCCTAATCCCTTTATAAATAAAAACCAGCCTGGTTCCTTCTCCAGGCTGGTTTCCTAAAAATCTTTGATTATGATACTTCTAAATGAAGATCTCCTGGTTTTACTTTACCCATCATCTTCAATACTCGATGTAAGGCGAGGGTGATTACAGCTGGCAAGACCATGCCCACCGCCACATAAACCAGGAACGTGTATAACCCTTGCCCTGTAATGATAGCAATCGGGGCAATCAATGAACTTAAGCCCATTCCTCCAAGCTCATACGGTACTTGGAAATCGAATGCCAACGTAGCGATTGGAGCACAAATGATTGCCGCTACAAATGGCGGGACGACATATAATGGTTTTTTGATTAAGTTAGGAAATTGAACTTTCGGCGTAACAACCATCTGTGCAAGGAACCCACCCATATCATTATCTTTATAAGACATGACAGTGAACCCAACAAATTGAACGGTACATCCGATTAAAGCTGCTGCACTAGAAACAGGATCTAACTGTAGGGCTATCGCTAGAGCAGCGGAAGAAGCTGGTGTCATCAATAATATACTCCATACTAATGCAATGACCATGGAACCAATTAATGGAGAACCTTCGACCTGCGCTGTAATTTGACTGCTTAACCATGTCAGGAAAGGTGTCGTAACAAGCGCTAGGCCATATCCAGAAACCCCACCGACAAGTACTGCAGCCAATGGAATGGCCATAATATCCAACTTCGTTTTACCAATTAGACGCTTACCTACATATGTTGCGATTAATGCTGCCAAAACGGCACTTAGTGGCTGACCCGTAACAATCGTAAAGACACCCTCAGCAGTTCTGTTAATGGCAGCGCCACCTACTGCACTTGAAGCCATGGCACTAAAAATAATTAATGAATTTCCTCCTAGCTGATAGGCGATACCTGCTCCTAAAGCTGGGGCTAGTAAGACCTTTGCGGCCCCACCTATTGCCAGGAGGACCTCCCAATCTAAATATCCCCCTATGGATTCAAACAATAACCCGATCCCTAGCGTAACCAAAACTGCATTAGCTATCCCTGTTGATGCCTTGTACATTCGATCGTTGATGTATTCTTTCCTGCTCACTTAATTTCCACTCCTTATTAATTATCAGAATATTCAATTTAATAAATAAAAAAAAATCCCTGTTATTTGGAAGGGTACACCACTTGTTTTTACTTAAGCGTCTTGTTATAAAGTTCACAAGCAAGGCTCAAACAATTCCACATAATCAATCCCACTAACATAATAAGAGAATAATAATATGAAGTAATTCATTTGAATTACTACTCATCTAATTCTCCGCCTCCGATAATGTCTGTTCGTATAATAACATGAATTTTCTGATAATGTAAGCAGTATTTTTATTCTAGTAAAATAAAAACGCTTACAAAAATGGAGTATATATTACTTTTATATACAATTAAATCTAATATTGTATTATTTTAAAATAAATTAATCCTTTTATTATTAAAAACTCTAAAGTATCTGCTTTTCAACCTGAATAGTCAGTACATTATTCCGATATAGGTTTCCAGTATTTACATCTCTTTTAATAAAGAAAGAGAACCCAATTAAATTGGATTCTCTTCTAGGATATGGTTTAAATGTAGATCTTTCATAAAGCTATTTAAAATTCCCATACGCCTAGCTTTTAACTTTTCTTCTATTGAAAACCTTCCAAAGTTGCAAAGGTGTCTCTCAGGAATTGATAAAATAGTTTCTCTGTTGGCATTAACTCCCTTTCAGTTGGAATAATAACACCTACAGCCCTAGTTACGGATGGTTCATCCAACGGCAGTCTAACTGTAAAACGAGGCAAGCTGTCAATCAGAGAGATTTCTGGTATTAAGGTTACGCCAAGTCCTGCTGCCACTAGACCTTTTATAGCATCAGTATCTTTTCCTTCAAATGCAACTTCTGGCTCGAAACCGTGCAGTTTACACGCCTTCATAACAATATCACGTAAAACATACCCCTTAGGATATACGATGAACGGATTTCCTTGAAGTTCATTTAAGCTTAATGACTTCTTCAAGGCCAAAGGATGGCTTTCTGACAAAAGAGCAACTAAGTTCTCAATAAATAGAGTTTCTCCGTGAATTTTCTTTTCGTTCATCGGTAGAGGCCCAATTAAGGCCATATTAATATTTCCTTTTATAACAGAATCGATCAGGTAGCGATATGAACCTTGTTTCAAGGTGAACTTCGCTTCCGGGTAAATCTCTCTGAAATCAGAAATAACCTTTGGCAATATATAGGAAGCTAAACTACTTGGAAAGCCAATACGAATTGTTCCTTTTTCCGGATTTAAGCTCTCAGCCAGCTCACGCTTTGAACGATCAATGATATCCAGAGCTTGTTCCATACTCGCTAGAAATGTATGTCCTATAGGCGTCAGCTTAATCTTCCGGCCTTCGCGGATAAATAAAGGCACACCTAATTCTTCTTCTAAGTTATAAATTTGACGACTGACTGCAGACTGGGCAACATGCAAAGCCACTGCTGCTTCCGTCATATGTTCCCGCTTTGCCACTTCAATGAAATATTCGATTTGTCTTAATTCCAATGTAAGCTCCTTCTTTCATATCAAAACAGCATGTTATTTATCTAATATTCAGATTGTTTCTTTCAAATTTAAATTATATCATGAAATTATCACATAAAAACCTATATATATATTCAAATATATTTTCATGACTTTATTACCAAAAAAGGGGAGGAAAATTAATGTCAACGACACATGAAGTTGAGCAAGAGGAATTACATGTTGCCAAAGAGTTTGTAAGTCAAGTATACGCACAGGTAAAGGAGCGTAATCCTCACGAAAGTGAATTCCATCAAGCCGTAAAAGAAATATTTCTTTCATTAGTACCAGTATTTACAAAACACCCTATTTATATGAATAGTGGGATTTTAGAAAGACTCGTTGAGCCAGAAAGAATGATTACCTTCCGTGTCTCTTGGGTTGATGACCTAGGAAATGTACAAGTCAACCGTGGTTTCCGCGTGCAATTCAACAGTGCTATTGGGCCATTTAAAGGCGGTCTACGTTTTCACCCGACAGTAAACTCAAGTATTATCAAGTTCCTTGGTTTCGAGCAAATCTTTAAAAATTCTCTTACAGGACAGCCAATTGGCGGAGGAAAAGGCGGATCTGACTTCGATCCAAAAGGAAAATCAGACGCTGAAATCATGCGTTTTTGCCAAAGCTTCATGTCAGAACTGGCTCGCTATATCGGTCCGGATACAGACGTACCGGCTGGGGATATCGGAGTAGGGGCTAGAGAAATCGGTTATCTATTCGGTCAGTATAAAAAGATTCAAGGAAGCTACCATGCGGGTGTTTTAACTGGTAAAGGCATAAGTTACGGCGGAAGCTTAGCCCGTACAGAAGCGACTGGATACGGGACGGTTTACTTTGTCGAAGAAATGCTAAAAGACAAAGGATTACAGTTCCATGGTAGCACAGTTGTTATTTCAGGATCAGGTAATGTATCCATTTATGCCATTGAAAAAGCTACACAGCTGGGCGCTAAGGTTGTTGCATGCAGCGACTCTAATGGCTATATATATGACAAAAATGGTCTGAACCTAGATACAGTTAAACGTTTAAAAGAAGTAGAAAGAAAACGTTTGAGTGAGTATGTCGATGCTCATCCCGAAGCTGAATACAATGAAGGAAGCTACGGAATTTGGTCTGTACCATGCGATATCGCCCTTCCTTGTGCAACACAAAATGAAATTGATGAAGAAGCAGCAAAATTGCTTGTTAAAAACAACGTGAAAGCAATCGGAGAAGGTGCTAACATGCCATCAACTCTTGAGGCTATTGACGTATTCCTTAATAATGGCATCCTTTTCGGACCAGCCAAAGCCGCTAACGCAGGTGGTGTTGCCGTTTCTGCACTTGAAATGGCCCAAAACAGTGCTAGAATGCCTTGGACATTTGAAGAAGTCGATACAAAACTACACGGTATCATGAAAAACATTTATAAAAACAGTGTAGAAGCAGCCGAAGCATACGGTGAACCTGGTAACTTAGTTGTCGGAGCCAACATTGCTGGATTCCTAAAAGTAGCAGATGCTATGCTGACTCAAGGCATACTCTAATAATAAGTTAAATTTCAGGAGGCGGTCCCAACATGGGCCGCCTTATTTTTTGTACAAGAGTAATTACATCTTCTGCAGGTAATCGTTCATTTCAATCCGTGCTGAATAACCTTAAAATCCTCTTTCCACTACTTAAGTCCCTAAACGTAAAAAGTTCACATCCTAATAGTAGTGAACGTTAAATTATAACCGTTCAATATATTCACCTGTAGCATGATTTAAGAGGTTACAACTGATTAATATGAACTTTGTATGGTTAGCCGCCACATTAGCATCAAACTAACTTGGTTGTATAGGATTGAATCATTGATCTACAAAAAGAGTGCCGGAAAAATTCCGACACTCTCACTAAAACTGTTATTCTTTAGTAACTAATTTCAATGGAACAGATATGGTTTCGTCTACCTTTTCACCTTTTAAGACTTTTTCGGAGGCATTAACCGCTTCTTTACCGATAAGAGCCGGTTGCTGAGCGATCGTCGCTTTTAGCTCACCGTTTTCAACAGCCTTTAAAGCATCATCGTTTCCATCAAAGCCAACAACAATGATGTCTTTACCAGCTGCTTTGATTGCTTCAATAGCTCCTAGAGCCATTTCGTCATTATGAGCGAATACCCCTTGAATGTCCTTTTTACCTTGTAGGATATTTTCCATAACGTTAAGACCTTTTGTGCGGTCAAATTCTGCCGTTTGACTTGTCAGCACTTCTAATTGCTTGTCAGCAATATTATGGAACCCTTTACCACGTTCCCGAGTTGCAGATGCACCTGAAACGCCTTCTAGCTCCACTACTTTTGCGTTTTCGCCAAGCTCTTTAACTAGGTATTCTGCAGCTAATTCTCCACCAGCCACGTTATCGGAAGCGATGAATGTTTCGATATCCCCTTCTTCAGAAGAACGATCAATTGTAATAACAGGAATACCCGCTTCGTTTGCTGATTGAACAGCTGAAGAAATTGCGCTTGAGTCTGTTGGATTAACAAGAAGGATATCTACTTTTTGAAGAATTAAATCTTCAATCCCACTAATTTGTTTTGCTGTATCGTCCTGTGCATCAACAACTGTAACTTTCATGCCCTTTTCTTTTGCTTCTTTTTCAATACCATCTTTTAAAGAAACGAAGAATGGATTGTTTAACGTTGAAATACTGACTCCGACTTTCACGTCTTCCATAGAGTCTTTGGTTTCTTTTTTATCATCTTTTTGACCCGAATCCATTGAACAGGCAGCTAACACCATTAAAGAAAGAATCATGAACAACGATACTATTTTTTTCATTGATTACACCTCAACTTATGATTTTTTACGGTCAAGTAAAACCGCAACTAATATAACTGCACCTTTTACCACTTGTTGGTAAAAAGAAGATACACCTAGTAAATTCATACCATTATTCAAAGTACCGATAATCAGAACACCGACTAGTGTACCGAACAACCTGCCTTTACCGCCTGAAAGGCTTGTTCCGCCAAGCACTACCGCAGCAATGGCATCCATCTCATAGGATTGACCAGCTGTTGGTTGTGCCGAATTCAAACGGGATGTTAAAATGGCACCAGCAATCGCTGCCATAGTACCTGCCAGCCCGTAAATGGCTACTTTTACTCGATCTACTTTAATCCCAGATATACGGGAAGCCTTTTCATTTCCACCAATTGCATACGTTTTACGGCCAAATGATGTTTTATGAAGTAGGAACCATAGAATAAAGAAAGCAATAATCATCACAACCGCTGGAACCGGCAGCCCAAGGAAGTATCCTCTCCCAAGCATTTGGAACAGTTCTGAATCACCAATTCCTGTAATTGGCTTTCCATCTGTATAGACGAGCGTTAATCCACGGAAAATTGTCATCGTAGCCAGCGTCACAATGAAAGGTGCCATTTTCCCTTTTGAAACAAGAATTCCATTAATTACACCCATTAGTGTACCCAGTAGAACTCCTACTAATATTGCTAAAATTGGATCTAATCCTGAGACCATCATTCCAGCCATAAGTGCGCTGGATAGAGCCAGTATGGAACCAACGGACAAATCTATTCCACCTGTTAAAATGATAAAGGTCATCCCAAATGCAATAAGCGCATTAATAGAGGTTTGACGCAATAAATTCAAAATATTATTTGGTTCCATGAATGATGGATTTAAAACAGTTATTACGATAAATAATAAAATCAAGGCGAGTAACGGACCAAATTTCTGCCAAATCCCGCTTTTCCCTGTAGCCTCAAGTTTCATCCTAGTTCCCTCCTGTCGCCAATGCCATAATTTTTTCTTGTGTTACTTCCTGCTTTTTCAGTTCCCCGGCAATTTTACCTTCATGAACAACAAGGATTCGATCACTCATCCCAACGATTTCAGGGAGCTCTGACGAAACCATAATAATGGCGATACCGCGCTCTGTTAATTCATTCATTAATTCATAAATTTCACGTTTAGCTCCAACATCAATTCCCCTGGTTGGCTCATCCATAATCAATACTTTAGGCGAAGTGCCAATCCATTTGGCAATAACCACCTTTTGTTGATTCCCACCGGATAAATTACCGATGATCGTTTCTGTAGAGGATGTTTTCACGTGAAGTCGCTTGATCATCATCTCTGCAAATTTTTTCTCATCTTCCGTTTTTACGAGTCCACTAGGAGCAAAGCTTTTTAAATTCGGCAGGCCGATATTTTCTCGTACTGAAAAGTCCAGGATCAAGCCCTCTTCTTTACGGTTTTCCGTGATGAAAGCTAAACCGTAGCGAACTGCATCCGTTGGTTTTCGTATGGAAACTTTCTTACCTTCAACAGTAATCTCACCGCTGTCTATTTGATCAACCCCGAAAAGGGCACGCATTATTTCTGTTCTACCGGCTCCCATTAATCCGGCCACGCCCACAATCTCACCTTTTCGGACAGCGAAATGGATATCTTCAAAAAGCCCCTTTTTAGTTAGTCCTTTTACATCAAGGACTACTTCACCTAGATGGGCTTCACGATGAGGGAAACGATCCTCTAGCTCCCGGCCAACCATCTTTTGAACAACTTCATCGAAAGTTGTATCTTTAATTCTTTTCGTATCGACAGTTTTTCCATCACGCATCACGGTGATTCTGTCGCAAATGGAAAAGATTTCTTCCATTCGGTGAGAGATGTAAACAAGAGACACGCCTTTTTTGGTAAGGCCCTTCATCACTTCAAAGAGCTTCTCGATTTCTCTATCAGTTAAGGCCGCGGTTGGTTCATCCATGATGATGACTTCGGCATCCGTCATAAGCGCTTTAGCAATTTCAATCATCTGCTGTTCTCCAACGGAACAAAGCCCTGCTTCCTTATCAAAAGGAAGGGAAATATTAAGCATTTTAAAGATCTCATTTGCCCGCGCTTTCATTTGTTTATTTCTTAGGACACCGAAGGCATTTACCATTTCCCTGCCGATAAATAAATTCTCTAACACCGTCATTTCCGGCCAAATATTCAATTCCTGACGGATAAAGGCCATTCCCGCTTCTTCCGCTTCCTTTGAATCCTTAAATGAGGTTTCTTTACCATTAATTTCAATAGTCCCTTGATCATGCTTATGCAGCCCGGTCAAAATGTTCATCAAGGTCGATTTTCCGGCTCCATTTTCTCCCATAAGTGCGTGGACTTCTCCAGCCTCTAAAGAAAACTGAACGCCTTCCAATACCTTGTTTTGACCAAATGCTTTATAAATATTTTTCATTTCAATTTGCATGCTCTTCACCTCTTTTATTTAAAAAAATACTCCAGACTGCAAAATGCAGTTTGAATACGGCGTCGTTTCTCCTGTACGGATTACTGCCTTTGCTTTACTTGTCAGCCTTTTAAAATCCTCATGGGAAACATATTCAATCGCATTTCCGAATTGCTGTTCCATATATTGATGCTGCTTTGAATTCTTCTCCTTCACCTCAGTGGCGGCAATCACTTTTTCGACTACCATATCTTCATGAACGGCACGAACAACATCTTGAAATGAAGGCGTTCCAGGTTTTAAGGCTAGATCTATTTTAAGCACTCCTGAAGGTACCGGGAGGCCGCAATCACCTATGACAATATAATCCGTATGCCCAAGGTCAACAAGAACTTTGGCTATTGAACTATTGATGATTCCATGACGTTTCATTCTTCAAAGCTCCTTTCGACTTCTTCCCTTGTCGGCATACCTCCTTGAGCTCCTAACTTCGTAACAGAAATAGAGGCAGCCCGGTTTGCGAATAACAGACAGTCGTCAAAACTTTTTCCTTCTGCAACAGCAACCGCGAGTGCAGCATTAAATGTATCCCCTGCACCTGTTGTATCGACTGCTTCAACCACAAAGCTTGGGACAACCTTCTCTTCATGCCCGTCAAAATAACGGACGCCATTTTTACCTTCTGTAATAAATAATTTATTTGGATACTCTGTTAAAACTTCCGTCCGGTCTCTTCCACCGAATAGTATTTCGAATTCATGTTCATTCGGTGTAATGAATGATGACTGTTGAATAACAGCCTCGCTTATCTTACGTGCAGGTGCTGGGTTTAAAAGTAATCTCTTTTGGAGTTTTTCACATAATTCAGCAAGGTATAAAACAGTTTCCTCTGGTATCTCCTGCTGAACCATGACGATATCTGATTCCTCGATGATTTTTTTCGCTTTTTGTACATATTCAGGAGTGATGGAATCATTTGCTCCTTTAACGACAATAATGCTGTTATCACCTTCTGAAAGGGTAATGTGAGCTGTACCTGACATAGCACCTGTAACCGGTTCCACATACTTCGTGTTTACCTGATTTTTTTTCAGGTTTTCTAAGATGATCTCTCCATAAAAATCATCTCCTACACATCCAATCATTGTTACTTCCGCACCAAGACGAGCTGCGGCCACGGCCTGATTGGCCCCTTTTCCTCCAGGAACTGTTATAAAAGAATCTCCTAGAACTGTTTCCCCTGCTATAGGACGCTTAGCTGATGTTACCACTAAGTCCATTGAAGAACTTCCTACTACTGCAATTTTTATCATGGCTTCTCCGCCTTCCTTCTCGTTGTTTGTCTTTCCACAAAAGAAACTGGAAGCTTTTTGTGCGTTTCTTCTATCTTTTCCTGATTGATCTTTTTAATTAACAGTTTTGCTGCTTGTGCCCCCATCTCATAGGCGGGCTGGCGAATTGTCGATAGCGGAGGATGTAATAACGCTGTGAATGCGATATCATCGTAACCTATCAATTGAATATCTTCAGGGATTCTTATTCCCCTTTTCAAGATTTCTTGTAGGGCGGCTGCTGCAACAATATCATTACAGGCAATGATTCCATCTGTCTCCGGATACTGCTCAAACAACTGTCTCGCACAAATTTGTCCACCTTGAAGGGTAAGAGATGAATCCATGACTTGGACATTCACTTCCGCTTGCTCCAATTCTTCCAATGCTGCAATGTACCGTTCATAAACAGGCTTTATTTCGACTGGTCCCCTGATAAGGACGATGTTTGTGCTACCTCGATCGAGCAATACACGAGCTGCCAATTTACCGCCTGTTTTTTGATCCGAATAGACGGCTGGTAACTCCTCTGCTGTACGATCAAGAAGGACAACAGGAATTTCTAGATTATCAAAATTTTCATTTGTCTCTTCACTTGTTGATGCAATCATGCCCACTACATTATTCTGTAGAAAGGTGTCAATATATTCTATTTCCTTATCTCGCTTTTCATCGCTATTCCCAAATATTAATCGATATCCAAATTTCTGCAGATAGTCCTCAACGCCCCTTGCCATTTCTGGAAAGAAGGGATTAGTAATGTCAGGTAAAATCAAGCCAATCAATTTAGATTTACGTTTATAGAGGGATCTTGCCACTTCATTCGGTTTATAATTTAACTTTTCAACAGCTGCCATGACCACTTTCTTTGTGTCTTCATGTGCATATCCGCTGCCATTCATCACTCTTGAAACCGTTGCCACGGAAACTCCCGCTTCCTTTGCAACATCCCGAATAGTTGCCAATATATCCACCTCAATATATTATGTGTAACCGTTTACATATTTAGCTTATCACCAATTCATATGGACGGCAAGTCCTATTCCACAGATATTCATTAGGTAATTTGAACCAAAAAGCATAACACAATCCTTTCTTAGGTATACATTTGATGAATAATGAACATAAAGGTTCCTTTCACATCTCTAGTTATGAAAACAAAAAATTCGAAAAAGCTGGCTCAAATATCTGAGCCAACTTTACATTTAAAGTGTGTTTGCAGGTAACTTTTCGTAAAGAGCATTATTTACATACCCAAACTCAGATGCATGCGGACGATCTTCGCCATCACTATATCCGTATTGAAGCATACGGTTTCTGTTCAGACAGAGTTTGGTTAATTTAGGTGCAAAGAAATTGAATGTCTCGAAACGATCCTGCAATTGTGGGAATTTTTGCTGATGTGTAAGGATTGCTCGAGCGACACCTTCCCAAAAGACATTCTCATCCAATAGGTTCCTTCTCATAAGAAGTGTGGACAAGTAACGGAAATGACAGATAAATAGTCCCGTGAAAATGAATTGAACCAGGCCCTCCGGAGCTTCGCTTCTTAGTACCTTTTTTAGATTATCAGGAAGCATACTTAATTCAGGAAGCGGCTGATCACTGATATTTACATCATCTACAAAATCCTTGATTGCCAACCGGTGCGGTTTATAATTCTTCAATACTAAAATTGTATTTTGGCCATGCGGTGAGAAGACAACCCCATACTGATAGATAAAATGTAACAATGGTGAAAGAATGACGTCGAATAATTGGGCTGTCCAGGCCTCCGTAGTTAATCCGGATTTTTCAATCAGGCTTTCCACATACGGCTTTCCTTCGTGGTCCACATGCAAAAGGGATGCAAGTGTAATAGGCTTCTCGCCTTCTTCCATATAACTGTATATGCTTTCTCTCCAAATACCGCCTAGCATCTCTAAATATTGATATGGTACATTCTTTAGCTTAGAAAAATATGGGTGATCCACATTTAAACTGGCCACCTCACCAGGAAGTACTACTTTACATTCTTCCTTTAAGAACGAATCATTATTGTAAATGTTCTTAATATACTCTGTGATTTTTGGTGCAATGACAGTACGCTCTGCTGGTAATCCACGGTAGACCAACGTATTTAAAATGCTCATTGGTAGCTTGACGTGATGTTTGTTCTTATTCGAAACATTAACAAACGTCCGAATCGATTGCTGTGGAAGATACTCATCAGGGCCGTTTCCTAAAGCTACAATCAGACCTTTAGCCAAATCATCGGTAAAATTCTGAATGATTACATTCTTCCATTGCCATTCATGGATTGGCAGGTAAAAATAGTCTTCTTCCTTTAACCCTTTCCCTGCCAATCTGTTTGCAAATACTTTTCGGGTTTCATCATCTAATTCATTTTCCATCAATTGCTTATAGGATAACGTTTGGATGGAATTGAATGCACCCCTTGTTTTATGAACGGCAATCCATGATAGCTGAATTTTCTCCTGATTTTCTGGAGCGAATTTCAAGTAATCATCATAACCGAATCCAATTCTTCCCTTGTTATAGGCAATCCAAGGGTGACCGCTCATTTCTCCTTCAAGTAGCGCATAGTCCAGTTCGACTAAATCATCCGCGTTTTGTTCCGGTTTAGATAGTAATTGCAGGTCTGCAATCAACGTATGATGGAACTCTTTGATTAAATGGCCCGTTGTTTCTGCAGTCATCCCGATTAACGGCTGAAGGTCCAAAATGAATTGAATGGCATCATTTGCTTGTCTGGTTTGTTCTGCTTCAAATACTTTAATCGATTCAGCCTGTACATCATAACTGTCAAAAAGACGAGGCAAGGCTAAAAATTGATAAGATTTTTCCTCATTTATCTTTAACTCATATAAGTTTCCTGCTACATCTTCGTTCAAGACAGCTGGATGGATTATATCTTCATACATATACTCGGAAATCATTTTAGCGAGCAAGTTTTGGTTTACTATCGACCAATTTTTTTCTGTAACCGCCTTTTCCACTTCATTTATGAACTGCATACATTGACTCCCTTTCTTTCTATTAATAGGCCATGACTGGTGCTTTTACACGGAATGATTGAAAAGCTCCTTTTGGTTCAGATGGATAAATCTCTTTTCCTGCTAATTGATTAATAATAATGGAGTTCCGGAATGCCCCTAATCCTAAATCAGGTGCGCCCACGCCGTGCGTATGTATCTCGCCATTCTGAATAAAAAGATGATTTGGTGTAGATACGGTCGTACCAACTCGATAGTCTTTAGTAATTTCAAGTCTGCCGAACTCATCGCGGACTATGAGGTCTTCCATACTGTCAAGGAATGCCGGCACGGTTGATTTGTAGCCAGTACCAAAAACGACCGCCTCTGTGTTCACATCAAATTCGCTTTCTTCCACCCACTGTCGACATTTCAATGTCCAGCCATTTTCAGTTGGCTTTACGGCTGCAACTTCTGTCATTGCCCTAAGTTCAATGGCAAGTTCTGCATTTCCAATAGACTTTTCATACATTTTGTCAAAGATCGCAGCAATTGTCTTCGCGCTGATTCCTTTATACAACAGATCCTGTTTTGGCAGAATGTCATCTTTCTTTTCCTGAGGCAGCCGGTAAAAGAAATCTAGGTAATCTGGAGTGAAGTATTCCAACCCAAGTTTTGAATATTCCATAGGAAAAAAACCTTTGGATCTTGTATACCAGTTTAGCTGGTAACCATGGTTCTCCTGCTCATTCAGTAGGTCTTCAAATACCTCGGCCGCACTCTGTCCGGATCCAACAACTGTTATGGATTTTTTCTTTAAGACATTTTCTTTATTCCGTAAATAATCGGCCGAATGCAGGATGCTCTCTCCCATATATGGACTAAATGCAGACGGTACAGCTGGAGCACTGCCAATTCCCATGACTATATGACGGCTATAATAGACTTCAATCTGTTGAGTTTTTTCATCTCTCACACTGATCTGATAGAAAGATTCCTCTTGATCCTTAATATACTCCAGCGCCTCTACCGCTTTTCCAAAACAGCAGCTATCAAGTTGATTCGCRGTCCAGCGGCAATATTCGTTATATTCTTTTCGCGGAATCAAGAATTTTTCAAGGAAGTAGAAATGATAAAGCCGGTCATGTTGCTGTAAATAATTCAAGTAACTATATGGGCTTGTCACATCTGCCATGCTAACTAGATCAGCAAAGAATGGTACCTGCAGTGTCGTCCCTTCAAGCAACATCCCTTCATGCCAATTAAATTCCTGCTTTTTCTCAAAAAAGACGGCATTTAGCTCCGGGGTTTTCTCTAAAAGGGCCGCAAGTCCAAGGTTAAAGGGACCTATCCCGATTCCAACCACATCATAGATAGATTGTTGCTTCTCCATACTTCCACTTCCTCTCGAAATTCTCCCGCGTACATGACATAAGTAATCCTGTTTTGTCAGGGAGTTCAATCTCTTTAATTGGGGTAAAGCCGCATTTTTCAAATAAATGAATCATCTTTGCATTCCGGATATCCGGTTCTGCCATCACTTTGTTTGTGGTAGAAGTCAGTAGTTGGAATTTCACCATTGCACGTAAAAATGGCAAAGCTAGTCCTTTTCCAAGATACTCGGGATCACCAATGAGTAAATGAATACCCTGGTCACCCTCCTCAGCCTCATAATATTTTTCAATGATATCGCCTTTTACCCAATACGACTCCCAATAGCTCATTGGGATCTCGTCCAGGCAACCCAAGTATAGTGTTTGGTGTGTATCAGCCAACGCTTTCTGCAAATGAACAGCAAATTTTTCTTTTGAAAAATTCAAGTTCCAGTAGGGGATCACATGATCTTCGTGCATCCAACTATGCAGAGTATCAATATCCCGCTCAAATTCCACTTTGACAAAAGAAAGCTGCTGATTACGGTCTTTCAGCTTTTCTTCATAACTATTTTTCATAGGTGGCTAAAACCCCCTGCGCGAACGGATTTTCAATGGTCGTATAAACTGACTGTGTCTCAAGTGAGCCAACAAGCTCGTCCATATCATGAAAACGCGTCAGTAAATTGGCTTTACAAGGTAGTTCTTGTTCATAAAGCAACCTCGAGACAACTCGGTTCAATCCTTCATCTTTGCTTTCCTTACCACTAGATTCTAGTTGTTCCTGAACGAGCTGTAATAGTGTCTGCTCTGATGCTAATCCTTCCGTACCAAAATTGTTGATTATGCCTAATAAGTGATTAAAGAAGAAATAGTATTGAAGTCTTTCTTCAGCAACTACATCAGAACAAATTGTGAAGCTTTTTTCACTTAGTTCAGGCAGGATGCTCATCAGCCGGTCTACTTTTGATTCACAATAGTAATACCCTTGATTATCTCGATAATAAAAAGTGGATGGGTACCCATTTTGAAGCTGGATAATTGAATTTTGTTGATGGGCTTCTAGAACAATTCCATACTCTTCAAACAGCCAAAGCATCGGTTTTAGTGTCATTGAAAGATACGTATTAAACCAATCCTTACTTACTTCTTCAGTACTACGGTTTTCTTCTTCTGCTAATTTTCGGATGATCGCTCCAAGCCTTGATGGTGCACCATAGGCATTGTCCTGACATAGACCTGCAATCAGGCTTGCTTGTTTATTGTTTTCATAGAAAGGATTTTCCCGAATATCAACATCAAAACCTGAATCTTGTTCAGTTGTTTTGATTGTTAGATAAGCAGGGTCCTTTATGACGCGGAAGGACGGGTGCTGCTTTCTTAAATCATCGCCCACTTTGGAATCTATTAATTTCGCGATTTCAACACCACGATCGAGTTCTTTTTGCAGATTTGCACGTAACGAGTTTGTGATTTTAACCGGAACGGAAAACTTATACATATATTTCGATGTAGCACTATAGACTGTTCTGAATGAAGAAGTGGCCGTGAATTTTTTCCCAAGCGGGCCTGCATAGATTAGTAGTCCTAGCTCAATTAACTTCTTGACTTCTTCTTTTTCGACTAGTTCTTTTGCCTGAAGCGGGTGCCCTGGAATAATGATATATGGGCTTTCTTTTTTGCAATACGTGTCACGGAATCCACTGGAAATCTCCAAATCGCCGGCTAATTCCTGTTTAATGATCTCACTTGCAGATATGACTTCACTAGAGTCTTGGATGACAATCGATGAATCTGCTAGGAAGTAATGAAGCTGGAACTCCCCTTTTAATTCTGGTGAATAGTTCCATTCATCCCTATCTGATATTCCCTGCTTACTTTTCGGTGTTGGATGGAACAAGTGACCAAATAGAAGGGACTGTTCTGCTTCGATGTATGTAAAGTCAGGACTTTGAAGTGCATCAAAGTCTTCTCTCCGTGCTTCCACATAGCGTTGAATATTTTGGCTACTTAGGATGACACGCAACATCAATTCATCTTCACTATCTGTTCGGCCCTGTTCATTTAATAATTCTTTAGACACGGCTGAAACCATTGTCACGTAGTCTAATTCACGCACTTGTTTGGACGCCGTTTGGTAGTAAACCGGGAAGGATATAATATGACGCCCCGTTTCCGACCAATACTTTAGTGGAACAAGCAATGCAATATCTTGGGATGCAAGATTACTGACTAATAAAGAAGTCGGTACAGTACCCTCCAGTTCAGGCCAGTTCTTTGTTTCTTCTAGACTGCAATTCCCAGTTTCTCGGAAATAACAATTCAGAAAGCTTTGCATCGTCGCCCGTTCAGCTATTTGCTTACTATTCATCATCATTCCTCCATCATCTTGAACATTTCACCTAATACCCGAATCTCATCTATGATTTCCTCTATGTGTTCAAGCTTTGTCATTGGATTCAATAGAGTCATCTTTAAATAAACCTGTCCATCAAAACGAGTTTTTGCCAAAAATGCACGTCCGCTCTTTAGTAATTCTTGCTGAATCTGTTTATTTAGAAGATTTACTAATTGATCACTTTTTCCTTCGGGATTATAACGAAATATAACTGCATTCAATTCGGGATTTTTATTTAATACGCTGAATCCTTCTGCTTTATTGATCTTCGCAGCCACTTCGCGTGCAAGATGACAAGTATAGTCAATCATTTCAGCAAATGTATCGAGTCCAACAACCTTTAATGACATCCAAAGCTTCAACGCGTCGAATCTTCTTGTCGTTTGAATCGATTTATTGACTAAGTGGACCATCCCCTCCTCTTCATCTTCCTGTGGATTCAAGTAATCGGCGTGATGCTGGATATATTGAAACGAATTGCGGTCGGAGACAAGAAAGGCACCGCAACTGATTGGTTGATAGAATAATTTGTGAAAATCAACCGTAATTGAGTCAGCCAGTTCAATTCCATTGATTAATTCTTTGAAATCCCGACTTAAAATCATCGCTCCGCCATAAGCGGCATCCACATGCAGCCATAACCCTTTTTCCATTGCAGCTGCAGACAATTCATGTAATGGATCTATAGAACCAAAATCCGTTGTTCCACATGTGGCAACAATCGCAAATGGAAGTAAATCCTGCTCCTCTAAAATCATAAGCTGACGATTCAATTCATCTATAGAAAGACGGTGATTAGAATCCGTTTTAACCGTTATTACCGCCTGTTCACCAAGCCCTAGCTGTGCCGCGGATTTACGAACCGTAAAGTGGGCAGCCTCCGAGCATAAAATCCGCAGTTTTTTTGCTTCGGTTGGCAGACCATGTTGCTGTACATCTATATCCCAGACACGCTTACAATAGGCGTCTCTCGCCAATAACAGTCCCATATAATTAGATTGGGTTCCACCGCTTGTGAAAATCCCGTCCGCTTTATCAGAAAAACCTACCTGAGTGCACAACCAATCTATTAAACGCTCTTCAATAAAGGTTGCGGTTGAGCTTTGATCCCAGGAATCCATTGATTGATTTAGAGTACTGATAATCATTTCGGCAGCCACTGCAGGTATGAGTGTCGGGCAATGCAAATGTCCGATACAGGTAGGGCTGTGTACATTGATGCTGTCATTAATAACAAACTCAGCTAGTTCAGCTGCGACACCTTCCAATGTCTCCCCTTTTATAGAACCAAGGGATAGCTCATTTAATCTCGCTTCTATTTCATGCGGTTTTTTCCCAGAATACGGCTGATTATTCTCTTTTAAAAAGTCGGTAAGTCTTTTTTCGATGATTTTTAAAGAATCGGTGTAATTATTGAAACCGGCCTCGTTATTCAAGAAAAATGGAGAATAAGCAAAATTAGTTTTATTAATCGTTTCAATCATTTATTCTTCACCCTCTTGCAACAGCTGCACGAACAGCTTCTTCAAAAATTGCAGTAGCTTCTCGAAGCTGGGATTCCGTTACGATTAATG
This sequence comes from Peribacillus sp. P4_C12, assembly GCF_056402095.1. Classification (NCBI taxonomy): domain Bacteria; kingdom Bacillati; phylum Bacillota; class Bacilli; order Caryophanales; family Bacillaceae; genus Peribacillus; species Peribacillus sp. P4_C12. The sequence continues at coordinate 57,528 of NZ_JBFUIB010000004.1, read as the reverse complement.
GAGGCAAAAACCTCACGACGCTACCATGTCTGCCACCGACTTCTAAGATTAATCCTCTTTGGAAACATTCCTGTTGAATGGTGCTGGCAAGTTCAGAATTAGCCGGATAGCTTCCATTCGAGTTTTGCGGTTCTAAATGGTTAACCAGTTCAACACCGACCATCAATCCCCGGCCTCTAACATCCCCAATTTGTTGGATATCTTTTTGCAAATCTTTAAGAATATTCTTTAAGATTTCTCCCATTTTAGCTGCATGCTCCACAAGATTTGTTTCTTTCATGAACTTTAAAGTTGCTGTTCCTGCTGCCATTGCCAATTGATTTCCGCGGAACGTACCAATATGAGCACCCGGAGACCATAAATCCAGATCTTTGTTATAAATCACGACGGATAATGGAAGGCTGCCACCTATTGCTTTTGATAGTACAAGAACATCTGGAATGATTCCTGCATGTTCGAAGGCAAACATTTTACCTGTTCGGCCGATACCTGATTGAACTTCGTCGATAATTAATGGAATGCCTCTCTCTTTTGTAATTCTCCTGATCTCCTTAAGCCACGGAATTGGTGCTGGAATGGAACCTCCCTCACCCTGTACTGCCTCTAAAATCATTCCTGCAGGTGCTAATAATCCAGACTCAGGATCGTTCAACAAGTTTTCGATATACTGGCTACTAATTTTGTGACTTTCCTCTCCGCCAATTCCAAATGGGCAGCGATACTGGTATGGATATGGTAGGAAATGCACGTCTGGCATTAACCCTTGAACTTTTTCCTTTGGTTTTGTATTACCGCTAATTGACATGGTCGCATGTGTTGCTCCGTGATAAGCACCTTGGAAAGATAAAATGCTTCGGTTGCCTGTAGCTGTTTTAACTAATTTAAGTGCCGCCTCAATAGCATCTCCGCCAGTAGGACCACAGAATTGAATCTTTGCATTTTTTCTGAATTCTTCAGGCAGACATTCAAAAATTTCATCAACAAACTGCTCTTTGATTGGCGTAGTAAAGTCCAATGTATGTAAAGGTCGTTTAGCTTTTAGAACATTTTCCATTTCTTCTAGCACAGCCGGGTGATTGTGTCCGAGCGCTAATGTTCCAGCACCGGCAAGAAAATCAATATATTTTTTTCCGTCCATGTCTGTTAGGTATATTCCCTCCGCCTGATCGATGGCCATAGGTAATCTTCTAGGATAAGATCGAGCATTTGATTCCCTTGTGTTTTGTTGTTCCAGTAATTGATCATTTTTGGTAAGTGTGGTTGTTCCCATAATGAGCCTCCCTGTATATTAATTAATTGAGAATAATTATCATTATCATTATCACACAATTCATTCTAATGATAATGATAATTATTCTCAATGAGTAAATCCGCTCATTTTTCTTCTAATAAATTCCAATAATATTAAACAGAGGTTAAAAATGGTATTTAAATGGTTGTAACTAGGATATTCTGTTCATTTTATGACCTGGAAATTTTTCTTAAGGTTTAATTAAGATTATATAAATAAGCTTGACCTAGATAAAAACACAGAAAAGGAGGAACAAAAATGAATGGTTTGAAAGGCAGGCGTGAACTCAAACATGCAATTACCAAAGCGGATTGTTATCTATTAAGAAATAACCTACAGACCTTTATGAAGCTTGATCCCCATGGACATGATGGAAAGTATTTAATTCGCAGTGTCTATTTCGATAACTTTGACAATAAAATACTAAGGCAAAAACCAGAGGGCTTCTATCATAGAGATAAATTTAGAGCTAGACTTTATGATTATGATTCCGGCTTTATTAACCTAGAAAAAAAGAGTAAGCGGGATAATTTAACCTATAAACAGAAATGCAGGCTCTCTGCTGAGGAATATGAACGAATTCGTTTAGGGGATATAGAATGGATGTCTGGGGATTCAAGGGATTTACTTCGAGATTTATATATTCAAATGACCCTTTTTTATTTCATTAGTTAATACCCTCTATTTATTTCCCAACCAAATGACTCTACGTACAAAAATAATTTCTTTCCCTTTTTTTCTTTATTTCTATAAAAGTTCACGAAAAAAACCAAAAATCAACTTGGACAGACGCAAAAAAAAAAATCTAAAAAAATAAATACCTTGATTTCCTACTAATATGATTAACCACGTTCCAAGCGCCTTTTCATAACTTTTCATAACACTTTCTTGAGCTTATTCCTCCCTCTTCTTGACTTAACAAACTGCTCTCATCGATTATTTTTAAACTTATAATTACCCTTATTTGGTATAAAATAGTAAAATAGAGAGAGGATTTGAACCTCTATTCAGAGAGACTGGTTACTTGTTTATTATTTTTATATACGGGGTAAAGATTTCCATCATTAATTTTCCGATTGTCCATTACCAATCTTGTCAAAACGTGTCGGTGTCAGGGGGGGAACGAATGAAAAGAAATCATACAATGATGCAATTTTTCGAGTGGCATCTTGAAGCAGATGGCTCTCATTGGGACAGATTGAAGTATGAGGCTTCCAAGTTGAAAGATATAGGAATTGACTGTGTTTGGCTTCCGCCAGTTACAAAAGGGCAATCCGTAGGGGATAACGGCTATGGAATTTATGACGGATACGATTTGGGTGAATTCGACCAAAAAGGATCCGTTCGAACCAAATACGGAACAAAAGAGGAATTGCTTCAAGCAATAGCTACATGTCATAACTACGGTCTTTGCGTGTATATCGACCTAGTTATGAACCATAAGGCTGGAGCTGATGGAACTGAAAAATTTGAAGTCATTGAAGTCAACCCGGACAACCGGATGGAAGACATTTCAGAACCATTTGAAATTGAAGGTTGGACAACATTCGATTTTCCAGGCCGTAATAATCAATACTCTGATTTTAAATGGAACCATACTCATTTTAATGGAACGGACTATGATGCCGGAAACGACAAAATGGGTGTGTACCGGATAACAGGGGAAAATAAACATTGGAATAAGCATGTTATTGATGAATTTGGTAATTACGATTACTTAATGTTTGCGAATATCGATTACAGTCAGCCAAAAGTTCGCCAGGAGATGATTAGCTGGGGAAAATGGATGGTCGACACGTTAAAATGCGATGGTTTTCGATTGGACGCTGTAAAACATATTGATTATGATTTTATTAATGATTTTTTACAGGAACTCCTCCCTTATACAAAGGAACATTTCTTCATGGTCGGAGAATTTTGGAAGGCCGATGTGAAGGCTTGCCAAACTTACTTAGAACAAACAAATCATGACCTCAGCTTGTTCGATGTTTCTCTGCATTATAAATTTCATGAAGCCTCAAAAGCAGGCTCTAAGTTCGACCTCTCAACCATCTTTGATCATACCCTCGTTAAAACCAATCCGGCACAGGCCGTTACTTTTGTCGACAACCATGACTCCCAGCCACATGAATCACTAGAATCCTGGGTAAAAGACTGGTTTAAACCATCAGCATATGCCCTTATCTTGCTGAGACTTTGCGGTTACCCCTGTGTCTTTTACGGAGACTATTACGGAATCGGCGGACCTTCTCCAGTTCCTGGAAAAAAGGATATTTTAGACCGCCTCTTATTTGCTCGATATGAAAAAGCCTATGGAAAACAAGAAGACTATTTCGATGATCCAAACACGATAGGCTGGGTCCGACTTGGAGTCGAAGAACTAGAAGGGTCTGGATGTGCTGTTATTGTTTCCAATGGAGACCACAACAGTGAAAAAAGGATGTTCGTCGGTGAACATCGTGCTGGTGAAATCTGGATTGACCTGACCTTTCATAGAGATGATCATATCACCATTGAAGAAGATGGTTTCGCAACCTTTCCTGTTCATGGTAAAAGTGTATCTGTTTGGGCATTGAATATGTAAAAGTACATGCTCTTAGACCCATACTTTCAAAAAACAACAGCAAAGAACAGCATGTGGGTACTAACATGCTGTTCTTTGCATTTTTGTACAAAATCTATTTTAAAGTTCATATCTAAAAAAGATAGAAGGACGAATCATTCATCCACTAGAACAAAATATACATACAGGGAAAATGAAAGATGATTTTTTCATCCTAATCAAACATGGTAAGATAAGGGAAAAAGGAGCTGAGGGAAAAATGAAAAATGAAATTATTAAAAGATTTACTTCCTATGTAAAGGTGGATACGCAATCCAATGAGGAAAATCCCACATGTCCTTCTACAACCGGACAGCTAACTCTGGCAAATACATTGGTAGCGGAATTACAAGCAATCGGGATGACAGAAGTGACAATTGATAAAAATGGCTATGTTATGGCGACTTTGCCTGCCAATTCAGAAAAGAAAGTACCGACTATCGGATTTTTGGCTCATATTGATACAGCGACGGATTTTACTGGGAAAGATGTAAAACCGCAAATTGTTGAAAATTATGATGGTAGTGATCTTACTTTACATGAAAAATTGAATGTCATCCTATCACCTAATGATTTTCCTTCGCTTAACGACTATAAAGGGCATACCTTAATCACAACAGACGGAACAACCCTACTCGGCGCAGATAATAAGGCTGGCATTGCCGAAATTATGACAGCTATGGACTATTTAATTCATCATCCAGAAATCAAACATGGAAAAGTCCGCGTGGCCTTTACCCCCGATGAAGAAATCGGTAGAGGACCACATAAGTTTGATGTAGCTGCTTTCGATGCTCAATTTGCCTATACAGTAGATGGCGGTCCACTTGGTGAACTTGAATATGAAAGCTTTAATGCGGCATCAGCCAAGATCACTATCAAAGGGACGAATATACACCCTGGTACTGCCAAAGGGAAGATGATCAACTCGGCTAAGATTGCCATGGAGCTCCACAGCAAGCTCCCTCGAGAAGAAGCACCGGAATATACAGAAGGTTACGAAGGATTTTATCATCTCCTTTCATTTCACGGAGATGTTGAGGAAACCAAGCTTTCCTACATTATTCGAGATTTTGACCGCCAACAATTTAACAACCGTAAGAACTATATAGCGAAAGTCATAGAAGAATTAAGAGAAAAATATGGTCAAAATCAAATCCTTCTTGAATTGAATGATCAATACTACAACATGAAGGAAAAAATCGAGCCGGTCAAAGAAATCGTCGACATTGCCTATGAAGCAATGGAGAAACTCGGAATCAAACCAAAAATCTCACCAATCCGCGGTGGTACGGACGGTTCTCAACTATCGTATATGGGCCTACCAACACCAAATATTTTTACAGGCGGCGAGAATTTTCATGGCAAATACGAATTCATTTCCGTCGATAATATGATGAAGGCCACCAATGTGATTGTTGGAATTGTCTCTCTCTTTGAGGAAAAAGCAAATTAAAGATGTGGAGAGTTATTACAATAATAATTTCTAAATCACACTAAAAACCCAGACTCCTTAAAGTCTGGGTTTTTACATTCAAGAATTAAGAACGTGCCCAATGACGGTGCTGAGCAATCGCATCGATAAAGGCAGCAGTAGATTCACTATTTGTATCCGAAACGCTACCTTTTGGAAGATTTTCAAATTACATCATTATACATCGCCTTCAGCAAGCCAAGGGAAGAATCCATTCAGAAACCTTTCCGTTGCTGGCATAAAATAAGAGCCATAATGGTAATCAGGGTCAAGAGTCATAACTACCCAAGTACCTTTTGTACTGACCTTATCAATATAAAGAACGGCTCCACCATCCTCAGTAGAAACAAGGATATCTGAACCTTTAGGCGGCCAATATACGCCATGCTGATGCCAAGTCGAATCAGCAAGTGTTAGATAGCGGCTGAATAAATCATGGTCAGGCTTTTGGAGGACTAAACCGCTTTTGGGATCCTTTTCAAGCCACCACCAAAAATTCGTTTCCCTGAACTCCCAATTATGGCCTGGAATCCATTCATTCAGCTGTGGACCAAAGGACACAATGATCCCACCCCTATTAGCGAATTCATATATTTTATCCATGGACTTCATGAGAAGGCCCATATGTAGTTGGGAAGGAAGGAGCAGGACATCAAATTCATCAATTGACGTTTCAACTAGATCAGGAAGATAAATTAGTGTATCAATATTTTTACGATATTTCGGCTCGGTATATGTCCGATGGTGCTGTGAACTACCACCGTCAATTACTGCAATTTTCCTCATTTCACTTCACTCTTCTCTTGAAGTATTTGGTATTCATTCCGTACCCACTGCATGAGTTGGAAGCTAATACGGACTGTTGTTTTTTTCACATTCATCGAACCAAATAAATCGTTTCCTGAATGAACAAGAATTGTTCCTTTTGTGCTGTGCCTATCAATATATGTGATTGGTTCTCCACCAGGCAACGTCAACAAAACCTCAGATCTATCAGGAATTGGATGATGACCTCTTGCAAAAAAGCCTGAAACCCCTTTATTATAGGTCATATCATCCTCTTCCACCCCTTCAAAAATCGGGTGGGGTTGGTGGACTGATACAACATAGTCTTGAAAACTGTGTATCGTTTTAGGGATAAAGTTCGAGCCCCCTGGTAGCCAATCCATAAATATGTTGCCACAAAAAACGATGACTTTTTTATCATTTAAAAATTCATGAATTAACTCTTTATGTTTATATAAAAATTTCTGATCTATCAAACCCTGGATAACCAGGCATTTAAAAGGTTTTAAATCAATATCTGGTAGTTCGTAAGTATCAATAAATGTAAAATCCTCCTGATACTTAGGGTCGTTCACCCTTGCTTTTCCAAAATAGCTTCCTGTATCAAGCATCAGAAAGTCGTTTTTTTTCTCATTCATTTTTTTCCTCCTCAACAATGCATCTATCAAACTTTGCTTAAAACAGATGTTGGCGATATCTTCATAGCTTCCTTTTACATCCTTAATTATCAGAATCACCTTTGTGTAATCTCAAACTACCAAAGTTGATAATGATTATCAATATCGATTATTCTGCTTTTTTATGATAATCCTTAGTTTCATTGCCGCCATATTCCTTTTGTAATATTTATGAATGGCACTATTCATTTTCTTAATACAAAGGTTAGATATACAAATAAAAAAAATCCTCTCGATGAGGATCTTAAACGAATTGAAGGAAATGTTGCTTTAACTTATTACAAAAATCCTGTTCATAATCTGTAAGCTGAGTATTCTTACGGATTACTAATCCGTTTTTCCGCTTAATTGATAGCCCTGATACCGGCCTTGAAACTAACTCTCCTTTACTTAATTCCTCCGCAAAAGCAAAGCTGGGTAGAAAGGCAATCCCATGTCCAGCTTTTACAGCCTTTTTGATTAATTCAAAGTTGCTCATTTGTAAATACCTCACCTTAACTTGTCGACTACGTAAATGACTCTTGATATATTGCTGTAAGTAATGACTCTTTGGCAAGAGGACGGTTTGGTTATGTAAATCACGGCAGTAAAGTGTTTTTCTTGTATCCCATAAATAATCGTTTGGGAAAATCAGGGATAGTTCATCCTCGAATAAAACTGACGTGTCATAGTGGTCCATTAAATAGTAGTCTTCAGGATAGATTGGCATGATTGCAAAATTGGTCAAGTTATCTTGAAGGCTTCTTTTTAAATCATCGTAACAAAAACTATTGATTTCAATGCACTTCTTTCGTGAAATCTCCTTGTATTGATGGAGAAGATCCGCAAAGAAGTAATCCGCAATATAATTGCTGACGAATACCGAGAGTGTCTGTTCAAAGTAGTCTACTTTTTTTATCGTTACTGAAGCCTCATCCACAAGACTCAGAATCTGTTTTGCATAAGTCAAGAGAACTTCCCCTTGCTTCGTTAACTCTACTTTCCTACCAGTACGATGAAAAAGCCTTGAATCAAAGTCTTGTTCTAAGTGATTGATATGATGACTAATAGTAGGTTGTGAGCAATAAAGTCGGCGGGCAGCCTCTGTGAAAGAGCGACACTCGGCAAGTACGATAAACGTCTCCATTTTCTCCAGTGTATTCATGTGTTTTTTCCCCCTCAAGACCGTCCTTTTATGAAAATGATAATCATTATCATTTATATATTATCAGGACATGCTTATCCTGTCCATGTCAAAAATGCATCTATGCTTTCTCTTTCATATGCTGTTCCTTAAAATTCAGCTTAAAGGAATATTTCTATGTAGTTTCCTTTATACTCCTGCCGCTATGAGCCTTTGTATAATGAAAAGATGTTAAACATCCCTTAATTGAAGTTACTTTTCTAGCATGTGATTGCCCTATCTACCGCTATATAACGTAGTAAAAATTTCTCATAAATAATCAATAACAAAAATAAAGAAGCGGCAAAGACCAATCATTCATCTTTACCGCTTCTTTATTTATCATTCTCTTTTAGTTCTTAAAGGCCTCTGAAACCTTTAAAAGCTTACCTTTGACTTTCGTATTTTTCATCACTTTCAAAACTAGAGGTCCCTTTTCATTCAATATTTCCACATAGGAAACATTGTCCTGAATGGTGATAATTCCAATATCTTCGGCTTTAACACCATCAATCTTCGCAATTGTACCCACGAAATCAACGGCCCTGATTTTCTTTTTCTTACCGCCATTAAAATATAGCTTCATGATTTGCTTATTCAATTGTTCACTTTTATCTTTTTTTATTTTGGGACGAGCCTCTAGTTTCGCTTCAAAATCATTCATCTTATTCGAGACATCTTCTTCTGATGGAGGCGAGATTTTAGGGATGTCAAATCCGATATAGCTTTGAATCTCTTTAAGGAACTTATCTTCGTACGGTGTCACGAAAGTAATAGCTTTCCCTTTTTTACCGGCTCGACCTGTTCTTCCAGTTCGATGTACATAGCTTTCTTTTTCTAGTGGAAGATCATAATTAATAACATGAGTAATATTATCAATGTCAATTCCCCTTGCAGCTACATCTGTAGCAACTAAATAGCGGAATTCACCTCTTCTGTACTCGTTCATCACAGCAAGACGATCTTCTTGAAGCATACCTCCATGAATCATATCGCAAGGATAATCTAAATCCATTAACTTTTCACATACTTCGTCAACCCGATCTTTCGTCCGACAAAAAATGATGCAGCTATCAGGATTCTCAGTGATTGTAACGTCTTTAAGCAAGGAAAACTTATCATCTTCCTTCACTTCGATTAGGGCATGTTCAATCTTTTCAGTCGTTATACCCGTTGCCTTAATCTCAATATCTAAAGGATCGTTCATATATTTTTGACAAAGTTTCTTTATACTCTCTGGTAAAGTAGCAGAAAACAACATGGTAACTCGGTTTTTTGGAAGCTCTTTAATAATGGCTTCCACTTGTTCGATGAACCCCATATTTAACATTTCATCCGCTTCATCAATAACCAAATGTGTTAATCGCTCCAAAACAAACGTACCTTTTTCAATATGATCGAGTACTCGTCCTGGCGTTCCTACAACTACATGACTTTTTTGTTTAAGTTCTGCTTTTTGTAGAGCAAATGGAGATTTTCCATAAACCGCTGTTGCTTTAATTCGTTTAAATCTACCTATATTCGTAATATCCTCTTTCACCTGTACAGCAAGCTCTCGCGTAGGTGTTAAAATAAGTGCCTGCGGCTTATTCTCCTGCCAATCAACCATATCGCAGATCGGTATGCCAAATGCAGCTGTCTTACCACTCCCTGTTTGCGACTTCACGACAAGATCCTTTCTTTTCAATGCAACAGGAATCACTTCACGTTGAACTTCCGTTGGTTGCTGATAACCCAGACTCTCCAATGCCCTTACAATTTCATCACTTAATGTATAATCAGTAAAACTTAATTCAGTCATATAATAGCCTCTTTTGTTGTTTAGTATCTTACTTTATTGTTTCCACAATCGTTATTTCCTTATACTGATTTCTATTATACGCGATATGAAGTGATAAACCTCGTAATAACCAAACTACTAGATGCTTTTTTCATGTAATCTATTCTTCGATTTTTAAAAGACATGTCTTTAAAAAATAATAAAATGAAGCTCCTTTACCTATTTTTTAGTGAAAGGTTGCCTTCCGAAAAATTTATTTCTTTCAACCTTCTTAACCTTTGCTTTGATTAATCAAAATAGATTATATTCCTGCTAATATGCTAAAATATGTATGATACAAGAGAGTTAAAAAAAGGGAAAAACCATTAAATTCTATCTAAAAGGAGCGTTGATTTATGATAATCGTAACGAATAGAATTAGAGTTAAAAAAGGGATGGGTGCAGTTATGGCCCCAGGATTTACCGCACCAGGTCCACTTGATACAACAGAAGGCTTCGTAAAAGTAGAAGTATTATTAACACAAAACTTAACAGATCATGATGAACTAAACGTAAATATGTACTGGGAAAACCTTGATAACTTTACTGCTTGGAGAAATAGTGATGCGTTTAAAGCTGCACATAAACGACCTGAACCTAGTTCCGATGAAGCAAAAAAAGAATCACCTATTCTAGGCAGTGAACTTACTACTTATGAAGTTGCCTCAGTAAAAGAAATAGCTAAATAAGGAACTTCAATAAGAGTTTTGAACGAAGTTCGACCTTCACGAAGTATATTTCGACCTTCTGAGTGATTTTTCGACCGTCGCGAAGTATATTTCGACCTTCTTGGAGATTTTTCGACCTTCACGAAGTATATTTCGACCTTCTGGAAGATTTTTCGACCGTCGCGAGGTATATTTCGACCTTCTGAGTGATTTTTCGACCGTCGTTACAATTAAATCGACCTTCCAGTATTTAATAAATCAGAAAAAACAGTATGTGTTCAATAACATACTGTTTTTTCTGTTGGATTTTGGCTTTTATTCATCAAATTCTTATTGAACTTCAGCCTTTTTAATTTGTTTACTTCTTAACTGTCCGCAGGCCGCATCAATATCCGTTCCATGTTCTTGGCGGATTTTACAATTTACGCCTCTCTTTTTCAACGTATCATAAAACGAGAGAACTGACTCTTTCTCACTTCTTTGATATTGACTATGTTCATCTACAGGATTATATGGAATTAAGTTAACATAAAGCCGATGTTTTTTGTCATCAAGAAGATTGGCAAGTTGCTCGGCTTCTTCTTTATGATCATTTACATCTTTCAATAGGATATACTCAATAGTAATTCTTCTGTTTGTTTTTTCTAAATAATAATCAAGCGATTTCATTAATTTTTCTATTGGAATACCTCGGTTTATTTTCATTATCCGGGTTCTAAGTTCATTATTCGGTGCATGCAATGATATTGCCAGGTTTACCTGTAATTGAGTATCTGTGAATTCATAAATCTTGTTGGCAAGTCCACTCGTCGATACAGTGATACGCCTTGCAGCGATAGCAAGCCCTTTATGGTCCATAATTACCTTTAAAAAGTCTATCATATTTTCAAAGTTGTCAAACGGCTCGCCAATTCCCATTACAACTACATGACTAACAATGTCTTCTTGTTCCAATTTATCAAGATGCAGTTGAACGTTCATAATCTGTTCTACAATTTCCCCACTAGATAAATCACGACTTTTGGCTAATAGACCACTTGCACAGAAACTGCAACCAATATTACATCCTACCTGTGTGGTGACACAAACCGAAATCCCGTATTTATGCCTCATCATAACCGTTTCGATGAGGTTTCCATCCTGTAATTTAAACAAGAACTTAATCGTTCCATCCGCTGACTCTTGCTTAACATGCTCAGTTAACGTTTGGATGAAAAAGTTATCTTTCAGTAATTGAATGCACTCTTTATTTACATCTGTCATTTCAGAGAAATCTGTTACACGCTTCCTATAAAGCCACTCCCAGACTTGTGAAGCTCTAAACTTTTTATGACCATGTTCCAAAAGCCACGCTGTCAATTGATCGAATGTTAAACCATAAATGGACTCTTTATTCATACGTTACCCTCTTTTCATAACATTAAAATTTAATTCTACAACTCAAAAAACCTTATAAGCAATTCCTCTGAATTGGCAAATTTATTTATGATACGGTTCATTTCTATTTATTCTAAACGCTCGATATATTTGCTCCAACAGAACCAACTTCATTAGCTGATGCGGAAAGGTCATTTTAGAAAAGGAAAGTGCATAATCACTTCTTGAAATCACCTCTGAGCTAAGCCCCAGAGAACCACCAATAATAAAAGCAATTTTGCTTTTTCCATAAGTAGCTAGCTGGTCAATATGAGATGCTAGCTGCTCAGAGGTGAGCTGTTTGCCATTGATTTCAAGTGTAATAACGTAGGTGTCTTGGCTGATTTTAGCTAAGATTCGCTCACCTTCCTTTTGTTTTACAATGTCCATATCTGCTTCACTAAGGTTCTCCGGGGCTTTTTCATCTGGTACTTCAATAAGTTCTATATTAGCATAGGCACTTAAACGTTTTGTATATTCAGCAATTCCTTGCTTTAAGTATTTTTCTTTTAGCTTGCCAACAGTAATAATCGTTATTTTCATATATATCCTCTGACTTTCATTATGTTTTAGTATCATTTGTTGGATTTGCCTACCTATTATCATACCTTAGAGGGACCTATAAGCAAAACAAGCATATCCTTTCCAGTTTTGGATAAGTCCATTACATTTATAACCACTATAAATAATGATTCAACTATCATCTTTATATTAAAAAGCCGCTTCCTCCTTAAAAAAGTGGCAACGGCTTCCTTCATTCATAAGTGAATAATGTACATTTGTTTCTTTTCTAGAATAACTCAAGAGTAATGTAACCAAAAGTAGAACCAACAAAAAATGAAAATAAAAAATCACACCTATTGAACTAGAACGCCTTAATATAACAGTAATCTAGTCATCATTATTCCAATATGACTATTATTGACGCTTTATATAATTTTGTCMCTGATAAACTATGAAATTCMTTCATAATATAATCCCATTAAATTTTGATATGAATTTTATCGACAAATTTTGTATGAAACTAAGGGTACCTAGATAGGCAGAGCTGATTATTTTAATAAGAATTCGCTTCCCTAACTTTATTTTGCAGCCTTACTACTCTTTTTTTGTTCTAATGACCTTTTATCTCATATAATGCACCAACGGCTTAAATGTACGGCAATTCCATGCTCTAGTTTCTACTTTATAAAATGTTAAGAACATGTTAAGAACAGGTTACAAACATGTTATCCACAAAAGTTATCCACATATCCACATTTTCTATCCACATCTTGTATGAGAATATTAGTTCCCTACTAGATATATTGCCACGTTTCGACAATATTCACAGGTTGTTGATAACTGTTTTTCTTCAGAAATGAATGTTAAAACAGGGTAGGTTTCACACTCATATACTACTTCATCCAACGCCATATCCACGTGTTCCTGACAGCAATATAATTCCATCATACATCCTCCTCTTCTTTATTCATTTTTACTAATAATGCTGTACCTATTTATCCACACTTTGATTGGTATCTTTATCTTTTAGCAAATATCCACAAGTAATCGTATCAAAAAACAAGAAAATCGCAAGCAAAATAAAAGACAGGAAGTAGTCGCTCCCTGTCCTTTTTTTCTTTAGATTTCGCTGCTTGAAAGCGTGACTTCCGTGGTTTCTTTCTTTCCATCACGGTAATAGGTAATTTTAACCTTGTCACCGATTTTCTTATCATTGTAAAGATACTTTCTTAATTCTACTACGTCATGGATTTCTTCATTATCCATTCCAACGATGACGTCAAATTCTGCTAGACCTGCTTTATCAGCTGGAGAGTTACTTTGAACACCTGTTATTGCAACGCCCGCAGTAACTTTCTTTGGCAACTTTAATGTATTCTGCTGATGGTATTGAGAAATTTCTTCTACAGATGCTAAATTCACACCTAAGAAAGCACGTTTAACTTCACCATATTCCTCGATATCATTAATAATTGGAATAACTGAATCAATCGGAATAGAAAGCCCGATTCCTTCCACTGCATTCTCTGCAATCTTCATGGAATTGATTCCGATGACCTGCCCGGACATATTAACAAGTGCCCCTCCACTGTTCCCTGGATTAATCGCCGCATCGGTTTGAATAACCTCTGCATTCCAATCCACCTGTCCGTCTTCATTGATATCCACTTCAATTGTACGTTCCAAACCGGAAATGATCCCTTGTGTAATGGATCCAGAGAATTGAAGACCTAGCGGGTTACCAATGGCAATGACAGGCTCTCCAGGTTTCAATTTTCCAGATTTCCCGAACTCGGCAATGGTCTTAATTTTATCTCCATCTACTACAATGACGGCAAGGTCTGTCCATGGGTCGCTACCTTGTAGTTCAGCTGGTAATTTAGTTCCATCACTTAACGTGACTTCCAATTCATTTGCGCCTTCAATGACGTGATTGTTTGTAACAATATAGGCTTTACCGCCATCTTTCTTATAAACGACACCAGAACCAGTACCCGCTTCAGCAGAACTGCTCTCGTTTCTTCCCTGCTGGCCCCAGAAGGTCGTTTCCTGAATATTTGTGATGCCGACTACCGCATCGCTAGCCTTATCAACAGCATTAGTAACGGCACTTGTTACATCTACAGACAGTCTTTGCTGCGTCTGCTTCATCGATTCATTACCTGTTGAATTCTCCGTTGTATTTTCGCTGCTTTCGTTAATCAACAGTCCACTTCCCGGAAAAGCTAATAAAATAAGTAATGCCCCAATGATGGCGCCTCCTAAGCCTGAAAGAAAATAGCTCGTATGGCTCCTCTTTCTCTTTTTGTTTTGGTTCTCATCATTCTGATCATTATAACTCAAGACAGCTCCACCCTCTCATTTTAGGAATGAATTATAGCAATTACTATTGTTTGGTATCCTCCCTTAATTATACTCATTTAACCGAATTTTTCTAAAAAAATGTACGCCCTTATTTAAGGGTAAACTTAAAATTGAATAATATGTAGCAACTTTTCTATTTTCCTATACAGTTCTAACCAAACGATACCCCTTTTAATCCGGTTTGTAACTTATATATTTTATAAATAAAAAGGAATGAACAAGGTTTCCCTCATCCATTCCTTTTATTTATAAAGTAACAAGCTCTGTCGGTTTTTTCGGATCCGTATCATACAGAGAAAAATGTTCACCGACGATGATTCCTTTTGTCTTTAAAGTTTGTTCTACTGACATTCTTGCTAGGTCCTTCATATTGTTATCAAGACTCAAGTGGGCCAGGTAAATCCGCTTTGTCTTATCTCCGGCCACTTCACTCATTGCAAGAGCAGCGTCTTCATTACAAACATGTCCAACATCACTTAAAATTCTGCGTTTAATACTCCACGGATATTTTCCCATCCTCAACATAGATACATCATGATTACTTTCAAATACATAGGCATCAGCATTCGAGATAATACCTTTCATCCGATCACTTACGTATCCTGTATCAGTAATAACCACAAGCTTCTTATCTTCATGATGAAACACGTAAAACATCGGTTCTGCAGCATCATGCGATACACCAAAGGATTCTATATTAAGACTGCCGAACGTTTTGACTTGTTCCATTTCAAATGTGAATTTTTGTTCGACAGAAATTTCACCGATTGAACGCTCCATGGCACTCCATGTCTTTGCATTCGCGTATATCGGGAGTTTATGTTTTCTAGCAACCACGCCAAGACCTTTAATATGGTCGCTGTGTTCATGGGTAACAAGGATTCCGGATAGCTTCGACATATCACGGCCTATATCCTGAAACAACGCTTCTAAGGCTTTACCGCTTAAACCGGCATCGACAAGAAAAGATTGATCCTCCGTTTCCACGAAAAAGGCATTTCCTGTACTCCCGCTTGCGAGAACACTAAAATGCATAGTCATCTATACTCACTCCAGTATTTTTTCTTCTGTATTTAATTCAATGACCTCTCCATCAAAAGCATTCACAAATAGATCCGTTTCGTTATCCAAGACCACCCACCATGTTGGCACAAGTAAATGTGACACAGATGTCGTCTGCAGGGAATTATAAAAACCTAGTTGTACATTAGTCACTTTGCTTTTGGGATCAATATCACCATTATCATACAATGCTCCAATAGCATTTAAAGCAGATACCAATTCTTTAGGTTTATTGAATTTTTCAATCCCCTCTAAATACATCTGTTCATAGGAAACGATTTCACCCTTCTTGTTCAGATATAAAGTGACCTTTCCCTTACTATTATTATAAAACATCTTTTTATCTGCCACTTGATAGCAGATGATGGTCTGGTTGATTCGATCATAGCTCCAAAAGCGATACTCATTTCCATTTAATATATACTCCTTCAGGAATATCTCAACGTCTGAAGCATGAATTTCCGCTTTCATACCAACCGGTGTTTTAAATGTACCGACAAGGTTCTTATCGTCTATAATTTTCGCTTTTTGATTTTTCAGGTACTGTAAATCTTTCTTCTCGAAATTTTTACTTTTAGCAATCAAGAATTGATCCTTCACTTTTTGTTTCGGAAGTGAGACTTCTATTGAAATATCATCTTCCTCCAAGAGTTCTTCCGTTGAGGACTCCGTGAAATTTTCAATTTGGGAGTCATTAATCTTTTCCAGGAATTGATAAAGAAGAAAAATATTCAAAACGAAGAAAACCATGATGAAAATTGACTTTGTATTATTCCAATCCACTTTGATCGCCTCCCGAGTCTTCATCAAAAGGCACAATAAACCATTTATCGCCGATACGATAATACCAAGTGGGGTCAAGTGTAACAAGAGTGACAAGCTTGGAATCTAACGACTTATTCAGCTTATAACCAACCGAGATGTCCTCCACACTCTTGAAATCAATATTTTCCTTAGATTTCAACTGATTCAGTACTTCCCTGCCATTTGGCAAAGTTTTTACCGATCCTTCTGAAGGAAGGACAGAAGCAAGTGAAAAGTAGGGACGCTCATAGCTATAAATTTCTTCTTTTCCCCAAATTTGCTCGATTTCTGTCATTCCGGATTCATTGAAGGCCGGATAACCATTTACGAATAAGCGGAATACCACTCGCTGCTCATTCTCCGACATATAGGCAAAGCGGTAATTGTTATCTTCCCAGCCGGCATGATCATTGATGAAATCAATGCTTTTTTGGAGAAGGTCACTGGAACTGTCAAATAACTTGCTCTTTTGTGCCGGATTGATATAAGAAATTAGGTAATTTTCTTTATTGACCGTCATCAGTCTTGTTCCATCCGTGTATTCCTCACCGACCGAAACGGAATCCTGGCGTACATACTTCGGATAATTAAATAATGCATTTTTCAGGTTTCCAATATCCAAATTGTCGATATAATATTGAAATTTGTTGATCTTCACTGATTTTTCAGGAACGAACAACGTCCTTTTGCTGTTTATGGTTTCGGCCGTGTATACGGGGTGCTTACTGTAAGAACCCGTATAAAAATCATCCATGAAATCTCTTACTCTTTTAGATTCGACCATACCTTGATAGATTTTCTCTTGATCATAAGAAACAAAATAAACGGCAGATTCATTACCACTGATATCCTTTTGTTTAATGATAATGCGATCAAAAGAAAATCCTGGCGCGTCCTTATCCGTAATATTCAATACCGTTTTATAAAGAGCGATGGGAACATCATCGGAAAATTTGATTTCAATCGACCCATCTTCGTGGACAAAATCATCAAATTTCCTTTGCAGCCTTTTTACGGATATCTCTTTTACGCCGCTAAAACGCCATTGCGAAAATTCTTTTTCCATTTTACCTATTTCATCTGGATTGAAAGTCTGGAAATGTTGCCCATTGCCATGGAAAAGGATACTGACAGGTTTAATGACATCACTGACAATCTGGACATCGCTTTTAATCTTTATTAAATCCGACGATTGGTCAAATTGATCATATTCAGGCTCGTACGTCCAAATGCTCCATGTCAAAAAAATGCTTGTCCCAACCAAAATAATCAGTATGATACTTTTTGCACGTTCAAAATTCATGACCAATCATCCTCTTCTTCCTGTTCGTAAGGAAGTGTAAAGAACACCGTAGTTCCTTTTCCATCCACACTTTCCGCCCAAATTTTCCCACCATGCGCCACGACCATCTCTTTTGCAATCGCTAAACCAAGCCCTGTCCCACCTAAGTTCCGGGCCCTTGCTTTATCCACACGGTAGAAGCGGTCGAATATTTTATCAATGACGTTTTTCGGGATGCCCACTCCTTGATCTGTAATGCTGACAACGATAAAGCCATCCGATGCCCTGACGCGGAAGGTCACTTGACCCCCTTCAGGTGAGTACTTTAATGAGTTGGAGATTACATTATAAAGAACCTGGGTGATTTTATCTTCATCAATATCCACAAAATAAGCTTCCTTTGGCAGATCACGCTTAAACGTGATGTCATCATTTTTCGTCATTTCAAAACGATCGATGATATGGTCATAGAATTTATTGAAATTCACCCAGCCCGTTTTAAGCCTGTAATCTTTACTGTCCATTTTCGAAAGCTGTAACAGATCATTAACAAGCCTGATCATTCGCTCCGTTTCATTTTGCGTGACACTTAAAAAGGATGGAGCGATTTCCTCGTCCTTCCATGCACCTTCAGCCAATGCTTCCAGGTAGCTCCTCATCGTTGTAAGCGGTGTTCTTAGCTCATGCGACACGTTGGCAACAAACTCCCTACGCTCACCCTCAATTTTCTCCTGCTCTGTAATATCATGCAAAACAGTGATCAATCCATTAACGAATCCCGTTTCCTTTTGAATGACCGAAAAGTTCCCCCTCAAAATGAACGGCCGATCCTTTTTGCTGTAATCAAGGATTACGGACTCACGTTCTTCCAGTAAATCCTCAAATTTATATTCTTCTTCAAGGCCCAAAACCTCAATGATAGGTTGGTTCATGACGGTTTCATGTGAGACATTAAGTAATTGTGCAGCTGGTTCATTAATCAAGTTCACTCTACCGCGTCTATCAGTTGAAATAACACCGTCTGTCATATTAGCGAGGACAGATGAAAGTTTACGTCGTTCTCCCTCTGTGCTAGATTGCGACTCTTGAAGCTTTTTAGTCAAATTATTGAAAGTGACAGCAAGCTGACCAATTTCATCATCGCCATATACCCTAACCTTTCTAGAGAAATTCCCTTTCGCCATCACCAGTGCCTGTTTTCTCATATCCGACATGGGGCGGGTGATCGTTCGTGCGAGCAGAATTCCCAAGATGGCAGTAATGACCAGGGCGATGGCCGTACCCGTCATGAAGATACTATTGATTTCTTCCATCTGTTCAAAGACATTCTCCATCTCAGCTATTACATAGACGGCGCCAATGACCTCTCCATTTGCTTCAATGGGTGTCGAAAGAACCCAAAGCCGCCTGCCAGTTTTCTGATCTCGAAATACATCACTATCTTCTTTTCCATAAATCAGCGTATTTTTAATAAGGACCTCTGTTGTCTTCTTCCCTACGATTTCCTGGTTACCCGGGGCGGAGGTTCCAATTACGCGTCTGCTGCGTGTGTCAATAACACGTACTTCCGAAATATCGTTCGATGAATTATCGCGATCCTTCAGTACCGTATTAATCGCTTCTTCGAGGGTTGGGTCTTCCTCTCCCCTCTCTTTTTCCATTTCTTCACCAATACTGTAGGTAAGCAGGTTAACGTGGCCTTTGATCGATTTCGTGAAGTTCCCGACAAGATTTTCTTCCAATTCCCCAACAAAATAAACCCCGATTATTTGCATCGCTACGAAAATAAGCAACACATAAATCAGAACAAATTTAAAATGAATTGAGCGAAAAAAACCAACCTTTTTCATAAGAACTACTCCTGTTCAGGGTTACGCAGGTAATAACCGACCCCTCTTCTAGTTACAATCCAACCCGGATGGCTCGGATTATCTTCAATCTTCTCACGAAGACGTCTTACCGTTACATCGACTGTCCGTACATCTCCAAAGTAATCATATCCCCAAACGGTTTGTAATAAGTGCTCCCTTGTCATAACCTGGCCGATATGCTTTGCTAAATAATGGAGCAATTCGAATTCGCGATGAGTTAATTCAATCGTATCGCCACGCTTAGAAACCACATAGGCATCAGGATGGATAGTAAGAGTGCCTATTGTAATTTCCTTCGGTTCATTCTCTTGATCCGGAACCGGGACAGCTTGCTGGCGTCTTAAGTTCGCCTTAACACGGGCGATTATTTCCCGGGTACTAAATGGCTTTGTCACATAGTCATCTGCACCAAGTTCTAACCCTAATACTTTATCTATCTCAGAATCCTTAGCCGTTAACATGATGATTGGCGTTTCATATTTCTTTCTTACTTCTCTACAAACTTCCATCCCATCACGCTGTGGTAGCATGATATCAAGCAAGATCAAATCAGGCTGCCGTTCTTCTACCATTTTAAGAGCTTCGTTGCCATCATAAGCACAAAAAACCTCATAACCCTCTTTTTTCAAATTGAATTGTAAAATATCCGCGATTGGCTTTTCATCATCCACTACCAAAATTTTCTTATCCATGTACTTATCTCCTTTTTAATGACTAAACTAAATCTATTAAAAACCTTGTCCTTATCCGGGACCTTTTTTCATATTTTCCTACTGATTACACCGACCTATCGTCTTAGTCCAACAACGTTCACTATATATACCCTATTAAAAGGTCTAAACACCTAAATGTAAGCAAATTGTATCTATTATACTTTATCATTTTACAGGCATTAAATCACCTTTTTCCTATTATTCTCATCTATGTATGTAGCAGAAGAAGAAGTCTTCGAATATTTTTCGAAGACTTCTCTCAATTACTGACTTATATAATTTAGCGGATTTGCAAGAGACCCGTTTTTATATACTTCAAAGTGAAGGTGGACACCGGTGGAATGGCCTGTTGAGCCCATCATCCCAATTTTCATTCCTTTTCCAACCTTTTGTCCTGCTTTTACATCTATTGAATCTAAATGGGCATACAACGTTTTAAATCCATTATTATGATTGATTATTACTTTATTACCATAACCTCCGGAATCTCCCGCGAATTCGACTATTCCATGATCGGCTGCCGTGATGGTCCTTGTTGTTGGTCGGGCAATATCTATTCCTTTATGTAGTTTCCCCCAGCGCTGGCCCTGCTTACTGGAAATATAGCCCCCGTCTGCAGGCCACGAATAGGTGCCGCTTCCGTTTGAAGGAATGACCTTTGTTCCTTTTCTAGTGATCTCTGTGATCGCTTTTTCCGTAACTTCTTTTTTTACGATAGTTTCACTGATTTTTTTACCATTTGTTTCTTCAACTGTATAGTTGAATGCCTGAACGCCATCGTTACCCTCTTGTTCAATAACGAGCTCATCCTTCAGAAGATCATCATCCTTTTTTACTTTCTTTTCAAAAGGAATCCTCTCTTCTTTCAAAACTTCTCTTTCTACCATTACGTTCACATAGGGTGTAGCTTGGGTCACATAGACGCTCTCACCTGCTTTAAGCCCCTTATCCTTATTAAGGTCCGGGTTTAGCTCCAACAGCTGAGTTAGGTCCATATTATGCTTATTAGCGACCTCTTCAAGTTCCTCATCTTCCTTTACCTCATAGATAGCCTTTTCTTCTTTTCCTTCTTCTATCATGGAAAGGGTCTTGTTAACCGTCATAATCTTTTTAGGATCAACAGCGGTTTCATTAAACGTAATTGGATGCGAAAATTCGATATTTAGAATTCTGCTTCCTGGTTCTTTTAACGTTTCAACCGTATCCGATTCACTTTCTCTCTTGCTGGATTCATATTCAGCGTATTCTTCCTCATCTACATATAATAAGGTGATTTTTCTTACAACTTCCTCAGCATCTTCCTTAGAAGGAACATAAGCGACCACCTGATTATCAATGTTAATCTCATACGCGTCTGCCTTCACATCCAACTGATCGTCAATTTCCTTTAAGACTTGGTCCTCTTTTACTTCTTCACTAAATACTTCCTCGCCCACAAATGCTAACTGCGTCTCACTATCAAATGTATAGTCAGGATAATCAGCCTCTGCTTCTGCAACTTTATCCGCTACAATCTTTTCTATTTCCGCTTCATCCGTTACACTTCCCACGAATTCATTGTTGAGATAAACATGCTGAATGGTTTTAATTTCCGATACACCTGCTGCTGTAGCTCGATTTCCTGCAATCAATAACATTACGGATATCATAAACAGAAAGATTCCTTTATTTTTTGAGATAAACATATATTGTCCTCCTTAAACGGCCCAGTCACCAATTAAGAAACTAATCAAATTTATATGAGATATATTAGTTCAATTTCAATATTTCAATATTCACGCGTACATGACTAATTTCTATAACCATTTTTCCACTCATAACTCTATCATAATAATAAAAAAATCAAGAAATAGACTTCATAATGTAATAGAACTGTATAAATGGTGACAACAAGTACCAATAAATATGTTTTTAGAAAAGGTATCTTTCGAAATAAAAAGGGAGGTAGACGTAAGCCTGATAAGGAATAGCGAACCATTTATATAAATGGTTAAAATTGGATTGTTACAAATCGATAACAATCTATTAACAGGATTTAACCCGTTTGTAAATTAATATATAACAAAAAAAGCGCCCAAAAGGCGCTTTTCAAAAGGATGGCTCAGGACGGAATCGAACCGCCGACACAAGGATTTTCAGTCCTTTGCTCTACCGACTGAGCTACTGAGCCAAATATTCTATTTTAAATGAAAAAATCATGTAAAAAATAAAATGGCGGTCCCGACGGGAATCGAACCCGCGATCTCCTGCGTGACAGGCAGGCATGTTAACCGCTACACCACGGGACCAGCATATAAATTATATAAAGAAGTGACCCATACGGGATTCGAACCCGTGTTACCGCCGTGAAAGGGCGGTGTCTTAACCGCTTGACCAATGGGCCGGAAAAATGGTGAGCCATGAAGGATTCGAACCTTCGACCCTCTGATTAAAAGTCAGATGCTCTACCAACTGAGCTAATGGCTCGTTCTAATAAATTTTCGCCACATAATTTCCGGATTTTCTGTTTACCTTCTGCAAGATGTAAACTCCGCTACTCGCGCTACTCGTGGAAGCTTTGCTTGTTGCTCTACCGTGTTATTAGCTTGTTCTATTGTGACGACGCTTTTGATAATATCATAGTTTTTATTGTTTATGCAATAGTTTTTTAAAATAAAATTTATTTTATTTTATATTTTTTCCTTTTCACTACTGTTTTAAATAAAATTCACCCTTTAAAAACATCATTTCGTTGTTAGTATCTCAGTACATATTGTTTAATCATAATTGTACAAACTGACATACTAGCCAATTGCAAACCTCACATCACCAAGGAGTTAGTTTTAAATAAAAAAGGAGCTGGCAAAAAACCAGCTCCTTTTTTCATGAATTACGCTAGACGCCAAGGGCTTCTTACGATGTTTGTTTGGTTACGGTCAGGACCGACAGAGAAAGTAGTCAAAGGAATGCCCACTAATTGAGATACGCGCTCTACATAATGACGAGCGTTCTCTGGTAGTTCATCCAATGATTTGCATCCCGTGATGTCTTCTGGCCAGCCTGGCAGCTCTTCATAGACTGGTGTACATTCGCCAATCGCTTTCAAAGTCGCTGGAACCTCATGAATGATTTCGCCTTTGTATTCATAAGCCACACAAATTTTGACCGTATCAAGACCTGATAACACGTCAATGGAGTTTAAAGATAAATCGGTAATCCCGCTAACACGGCGTGCATGGCGAACAACAACAGCGTCAAACCAGCCGACACGGCGCGGTCTGCCTGTAGTAGTACCATATTCACGGCCTACTTCACGGATTTGATGACCGATTTCATCATGTAATTCTGTAGGGAAAGGACCATCACCCACACGGCTTGTATATGCTTTACATACTCCAACCACATGGTTAATTTTCGTAGGTCCAACACCTGAACCAATCGTTACGCCGCCTGCAACTGGGTTAGATGAAGTAACAAATGGGTATGTTCCTTGATCGATATCAAGCATAACCCCTTGAGCCCCTTCAAATAATACGCGTTTTCCTTCATCAAGTGCGTCATTCAATACAACGGATGTATCGCAAACATATTTCTGCACTTGTTGTCCGTACTCATAGTATTCTTCTAAGATATCTTCGATTTTAAAACCTTCTGTTTCATAAAAACGTTCAAACATGCGGTTTTTTTCGACAAGATTTTGGGACAATTTTTCTTCAAAAATTTCACGGTCCAAAAGATCTGCCATACGGATGCCGTTACGAGCAGCTTTGTCCATATAAGCAGGGCCGATTCCTTTTTTCGTCGTACCAATTTTATTAGCACCTTTACGATCTTCTTCAACTTCATCCAATTTAATATGGTAAGGAAGAATGACATGTGCACGGTTAGAGATACGAAGATTATCCGTGCTCACTCCGTGACTATGTAAATATGCAAGCTCTTCTACAAGCGCTTTTGGATCAACTACCATTCCATTTCCAATAACACAAATTTTATCACTATAAAAAATCCCTGACGGAATTAAATGCAGTTTATAAGTAACACCGTTAAATTTAATCGTATGTCCTGCATTATTCCCACCTTGATAACGAGCAATGGCTTCCGCATTCTGGGATAGAAAATCTGTTATTTTACCTTTACCTTCGTCTCCCCATTGTGTACCGACTACTACAACTGATGACATCTGAATAAAGCACCTCCAAAGGATCACGTAATACCGGTTATTAACCGGTTCTTATCAAACAAACCTATTTTATCAATAATTCAAAGAGGAAGTCAATACAAAATCCGAACATTATATAAATTAATAAATAATTCGTTCGTAAATATGCATTTTACCTACTTTCTTACAGTGTAAATATAAGGTATTAGCCTTCTGTAGTGTTTTTTCATACTGATAATTCTGAAAAATAAAAAGATTATCACTTGGTAATAATTAGGTTGCATTCTTATCTTTTTACTGATGGGGAATGAAGCAACTAAGATGAAAATAGTGTTTTTAAGGTATTTATAGCGGCTTTTTTTCTCATTTCGATTTAGATTATTCTCTTCAATATTTCAATATCATTTATTTTACCCATGGAAATCCTGTATTATTTACGGTGGCTTTTCTTTTTTATCATTTTCTCTATAAAAACAGCCCGCACTTCAAAAGTGGCGGGCCGTTTTCTATGAATAACATTAAATCTATTTAAGCCCCGGGAGACATCGAGTCATCATCGAAGCGCCGTTCCAGGTTAACGAATTTATTGTATTCTTTAACGAATGCAAGCGAAACCGTCCCAACAGGGCCATTACGCTGTTTGGCAATAATGATTTCGATTATATTTTTATTCTCAGATTCTTTATCATAATAATCATCACGATATAAGAATGCCACGATATCAGCATCTTGCTCAATACTCCCTGATTCCCGGATATCTGACATCATGGGGCGCTTGTCTTGGCGCTGCTCCACTCCACGGGAGAGCTGGGAAAGGGCGATAACAGGTACTTGTAGTTCACGAGCAAGCGCTTTGAGTGAACGAGAAATTTCCGATACTTCTTGCTGACGATTGTCGCCTGAACGGCCATCTCCTTGAATCAATTGAAGGTAATCAATCAATATCATGCCAAGTCCATGTTCCTGCTTCAAACGACGGCATTTTGAACGAATTTCACCAATTCGGACTCCTGGCGTATCATCAATATAAATACCGGCATTCGACAAGCTTCCCATCGCCATTGTTAGCTTGCGCCAGTCCTCATCTGTTAAGGAGCCTGTCCGCAAATTTTGAGCGTTAATGTTTCCTTCCGCACAAAGCATACGCATAACAAGCTGCTCGGCACCCATCTCAAGACTAAAAATCGCAACGTTCTCTTCTGTTTTCGTTGCAACATTTTGAGCGATGTTCAAAGCAAAAGCGGTCTTACCGACAGAGGGACGAGCACCCACGATAATAAGGTCATTACGTTGAAAACCTGCTGTCATTCGGTCCAGTTCAGCAAATCCGGTTGGAATTCCTGTGACATCACCTTTACGGGTGGTCAATACCTCGATATTATCGTAAGTCCGTACTAATACATCCTTAATATTTTGAAAGGACCCGGAATTTTTCCGCTGGGCTACTTCCATGATCGTTTTTTCTGCTTCCCCGAGCAGCTCCTCGACCTCATCCTCGCGGCTATATCCTTCCTGAGCAATATTCGTTGCTGTCCTGATCAATCGGCGTAGTAACGACTTCTCTTCTACGATGCGGGCATAATATTCAATATTGGCTGCGGTAGGTACCGACCCGGCCAATTCACTTAAATATGAAACCCCACCCACTTCTTCAAGGTTCTTTGCAGCGGCTAGTTCTTCAGTCACCGTAATCAAATCGACAGCTTTTCCTTCGTCATTCAACTTAATCATCACATTAAAGATTTTTTGATGCGAGCTTCTGTAGAAATCCTCTGGAATCAAAACTTCCGATGTAACAGTTAGTGAAGAAGGCTCTAGAAAAATGGCCCCTAGCACAGCTTGTTCTGCTTCTATATTTTGAGGGGGAACTCTATCTTGAAATTGTTCTATCAAATCTTAAAACCTCCCATTCTAAGAGGATACTTTTTGCTTATTTATATGTTTCTAGTTAAAAAGAAAAAAGTGAAAGGACAACATGCCCAATCACATTTTTTTCGTCTATCTCTATTTTATCAATTTTTCACAGATATGAAACCACTAAAATTAGTTAATTTCTTTCACTTGCACAGTGAGTGTTGCTGTAACCTCAGGATGCAGCTTTACAGGAAGCTTCGTATGTCCTAAAGAACGAATTCCGTCAGCAAGCTCCATTTTACGTTTATCAATCTTGATGCCATGTTTTTTCTGAAGCTCTGAGGCAATTTGTTTCGTCGTGATAGAACCGAATAAACGCCCGCCTTCTCCAGCTTTAGCAGATAATTCAACAGTTAGCTTCTCCAATTGTACTTTCAATTCTTCTGCATGTTGTAGTTCTTCGGCAGCAAGAGACTCTTCTTTATTCTTCTGCGCTTCCAAAGTTTTTACATTTGTATTATTTGCTTCTACAGCTAATCCTTGTTTAAGCAGGAAATTATGTGCATAACCATCTGCAACATTTTTGACTTCCCCTTTTTTTCCTTTACCTTTAACATCTTTTAGAAATATAACTCTCATTCTTTTTGTCCCCCTTCTAAATAATCATCAATTGCTGCTTTTAATCGACTTTCGGCTTCTTCAATGGAACACGCCTGTTGAGTAGCGGCATTTGTTAAATGTCCGCCTCCATTCAACATTTCCATTATCACCTGGACATTGATATCACCGAGAGAACGTGCACTTATGCCAACTGTATCATCAGATCTCTTAGCCATTACAAAGGAAGCGACAACGCCGTCCATAGTCAAAAGCGTGTCGGCTGCCTGAGCAATGAGCACCTGATTATGGACCTGATCAGTTTTTGCCGAAGCAATTGCAATACCCTTTTTATAGAAGACAACCTCTTCAATCAGCTTCGACCGTTTAATATAGGTGTCTACGTCTTCCTTTAAGAATTTCTGAACAAGTACCGTATCTGCTCCATGAGCCCTTAAATAAGAGGCTGCATCGAATGTTCGTGAACCAGTTCTTAAAGTAAAACTTTTCGTATCGACAATAATCCCGGCAAGCAGTGCCGTAGACTCAAGCATATCAATTTTGCTGCGTTTTGGCTGATATTCAAGCAGTTCAGTCACAAGTTCAGCCGTTGAGGATGCATATGGCTCCATATAAACGAGCAATGAGTTTTTGATAAACTCCTCACCTCGGCGATGGTGGTCAATGACAACTACCTTATCAATCCTATTTAATAATCGCTCTTCAATCACCATTGAAGGTTTATGCGTATCAACTACAACGAGCAACGTTTCATCCGTAATCATTTCAAATGCTTCTTCGGGAGTTATAAACCGTGCATACAAATCCTTTTTATGTTTAATTTCTTCCATTAAACGAAGGACACTGCTATCAAGTTGCTGTGTGTTTATGACAATATATCCTTCACGTTCATTCATTTGAGCCACTTTTAAAATACCGATGGCTGAACCTATTGCATCCATATCCGGATTTTTATGGCCCATGACAATGACTTTATCGCTATCCAAGACTATATCCTTTAATGCATGCGAAATGACGCGTGCGCGGACCCTCGTGCGTTTTTCCATTGGATTGGTTTTACCACCATAAAATTTCACTTTTCCGTTTGCCTGCTTAATAGCAACTTGATCTCCGCCCCGCCCCAAAGCTAGATCTAGGCTAGACTGGGCAAGTGATCCCAGTTCCGGTAGGGAAGATACAGCCGAGCCAACCCCAATGCTCAAGGTAAGTGGTACATTTTGCTTGGCTGTCGTTTCCCTAATTTCATCTAAAATAGTGAATTTACCCTTTTCAAGTTGATGAAGGATATGTTCATTAAAAACAGCGATAAACCGTTCCGAGGAAACCCGTTTAAAGAAAACGCCATTATCCCTTGCCCATTTATCAAGCAGTGAGGTAACCAAACTGTTTATACTACTTTTACGCTGATCATCCATTCCCTGCGTCAAATCATCATAATTATCAAGCAGAATAATGGCGATTGCTGTCCGCTCATCTTCATATAATTTTTCAATTTCAACTTGCTCTGTTACATCAAAAAAGTAAAGAAGTCGTTCCTCACGCTTATGGACCACTTTAAATTTCCGGTCATGGAGTGTAAGCGTCTCTGTCTCAATCTCTTGCTTAATTAACGGTACAATAGAATCAGCGACATCGTAGAGAGATCTTCCTGCCAATGAATCTTCACTAAAACATGAAGCCAGAAATGGATTGGTCCATTCAATGTAAAAATCGTCATTAAAGAGCATAATCCCAATTGGCATTTCCAGTAACGCTTCTTCCCCCACCTTCTTTAGACGGTAGGATAACGTTGTTATATATTCTTCTGTCTTACGCTGTTTTTTTTCTTCCACTTTTAATGTTAAATAAAATAAACCAGTAAGAATCAATAATCCAACAAGTGCAACAACCCAATTATAATAAGCCAGTACGCCCAAAAGTAACAAGCCTGCAGCCAGCACCCCATATAATGGGGACTTAATCGAGTACTCTTTCAAATAAGATGGCATAGTTTCAGCTCCTAAAAGCATCTGTTTTACAAGGACTATTCCTTTTTCTTGATTGTCTCCCTAAAAGGAAATCCTAAATCTATTATACCTAAAAATCGAATGATGGTTATGAAAATCGGATGTAAAAGCGAAGCAACCACGATTAAAATAGGTATAGCTTTAGTCCAAGACTTCACACGACTGATATAAAATACCAGCGAATATCCTTGTATCAAAATGAAAAACTGCAGGATAAAAAATAGGTTTGTTATGGCCATATATACATAACTATTCTTGTCCGTATTCACAAAAAGAGCCAGAAGCATCGTAATTAAATAATACCATAAAAGGCTTTTCGGGAGTCGCAGATCTCGAAAATGGGGCCACTTTAAAGTTTTATCGCTGAATCTCTTCAAAATAGGATGGGCCGCAAAGAAAATCAGTAAAACCATGATGACAGAAGTCACAACGAACAAACTTGGCATAAGCGTGTTCAGCAAATCTATTGTTTCATACATTCTCTTTTTGATTTGCTCTGTCGATGCCTGATCAAAGGATTCCATAATCCCAACAGAAGAATCAATGGACTCCTCAACCATGACCATCGATTTTTCTATGTAGTTTACATCGAATACTAATACAGATGCCGCATATATTAATAATGTACCCCCTAGGAATACAAGGACAGCGCTTATAAACATAGGTGCCATTGGTTTATCTTTTTTCAAAAAATAACCAATGGTAATACCCGTTGCCCCCATAAGCAAGGTCATCGGCACGGATAATATCGTCGCAATAAGTATCGACAATAACGAAGCAACAAATAAATACCCCAGAGCCCATGATATCTTTTGTTTATTTGTCACCAGAATGAAAGGAACTGGTAAAAAGAAAAGAGTGAAGATACCCACTATTGGAATATGAACTGTGATGAACAATAAAATGCAATATAGTGCCAAAAGGGCCCCGCCCTCAGCAATTCGTCTCCCGCTATTCATTTATTTTCACCCCCGTTTTTATAAAACTAAAAATAATGTCTCCAGTCTCCATCTTTATATTGTATCCGTTAAGCATAGGATATTTCAAACATCACAATCTTTTTTCATGATATAGAATTTTTTCTTTGGAAAGAGACTATTTTCGTTTATAAAAATTCCTTCAAAAAACAAAAAAAACCGCATTTTAGCGGATTTTTAATAAAAGGGCTATTTTTATACGTCACTCCTATTGCATAAAAAAAGCACATTAAGGACTGCTCCTCAATGTGCCTATTAATTATTCACCAGATACGTATGGTAGTAATGCCATAGTACGTGAGCGTTTAATAGCAATCGTTAATTTACGTTGATATTTAGCGCTTGTGCCAGTTACACGACGTGGTAAAATTTTACCGCGTTCTGAGACGAATTTTTTAAGAAGATCTGTATCTTTGTAATCAATTTTAGTGATTCCGTTAGATGTGAAATAACAAACCTTTTTACGCTTACCGCGTCCTTTACGTCCACCCATTGCCATAATAAATTTCCCTCCCTGCTTGTTGAATTTTCATTTTAAACGGCTGTTTAAAACGGAAGATCATCATCTGAAATGTCGATTGTTTTACCGTCATTTGCAAATGGATCATCATCTACACGAGTGTAGTTGTTGTTGCTCCGTTGATTCTGATTAGGATTTTGTCCATACGAATTGTTGTCATTTCCGTTATTATTGTTGTTATAACTTCTTTGACCTCCACCGTAAGAACCGCCTTCATTTCTTTCACCCGCTGAACTGCTTCGTGGTTCAAGGAATTGAACGCTCTCAGCCAGAATCTCCGTCACATATACTCGTTTGCCGTCTTGTCCTTCATAATTACGTGTTTGGACACGTCCATCCACGCCAGCTAAACTGCCTTTTTTCAAGAAGTTAGCTACATTTTCTGCCGGTTTACGCCAAACTACACAGTTAATGAAATCTGCTTCACGTTCACCCGACTGATTCGTAAAACTACGGTTCACAGCCAAAGTAAAGGTAGCCACAGGAACTCCATTAGGTGTATATCGTAATTCAGGATCTTTAGTTAAGCGTCCTACCAAAACTACGCGATTCATCATCAGAATCAACCCCTAGGTTTCAAACTTGTTTCACGTGAAACAAGATTAGAATTTATATTAAATATCGGATTATTCTTCTTCTCTAGTAGCCATGTGGCGAATAATGTCTTCACTGATTTTAGCAAGACGATCGAATTCTTGAATCGCAGCACTTTCAGCGTTAACTTTAAGAAGCATGTAGTAACCATCACGGAAATCATTGATTTCGTATGCAAGACGGCGTTTACCCCATTCTTTTGCTTCTACTTCCGCACCATTATCAGAAAGGATTGTGTTGAAACGTTCAACTAAAGCTTTTTTAGCTTCTTCCTCAATGTTTGGACGGATGATATACATAATTTCGTATTTTCTCATCACTGTCACCTCCTTTTGGTCTAAGCGGCCCAATTGGGCAAGGAGCAATTATTTATAATTACTCACAAGAAGAAATTATAGCATAGTTAAAGGGGCTTTGCAACGAACGGTTAGACTTATTACAATTTATTGAAATCAAATGTTTTAGACTTAAACTATACCGAAAAAAAAGACTCTACAGATTGGGTCTGTAAAGTCTCTCTATGCCTTATACGTTAAAACGGAAATGGATTACGTCGCCGTCGTTAACGATATATTCTTTACCTTCTAATCGTACTTTGCCCGCGTCCTTTGCAGCGCTATGGCTTCCTGCTTCAAGTAGGTCATTATACGAAACGATTTCGGCACGGATGAAACCGCGTTCGAAGTCTGTGTGAATGACACCTGCACATTGAGGTGCTTTCATACCTTTACGGAACGTCCAAGCACGTACTTCCTGAACTCCAGCAGTAAAGTATGTTGCCAAACCTAGCAGGTTGTATGAAGCACGGATCAATTGATCAAGACCGGATTCCTCGATGCCGAGTTCAGATAGGAACATTTCCTTTTCTTCACCTTCAAGCTCCGCAATTTCTTCTTCAATTTTTGCGCAAATTACGATAACTTCTGCGTTTTCTTTCGCAGCATATTCACGAACTTGTTGAACATATTCATTATCAGCAGCATTAGCCACTTCATCCTCACTTACATTCGCTACATAAAGAGTCGGCTTCGCTGTAAGCAAGTGCATGCCCTTCACGATTTTTTGCTGTTCTTCAGTAAATTCAACTGAACGAGCTGGTTTTTCTTCTTCCAATGCTTCTTTCAAAGCGACAAGGATTTCATGCTCAGCCACTGCGCCTTTATCTTTCTGCTTGGCCATTTTTCCAACGCGGTCGATTCGTTTATCAACAGATTCCAAATCAGCAAGAATCAATTCAAGATTGATGACTTCAATATCATCTATTGGATTTACTTTTCCAGAAACGTGAGTAATGTTATCGTCAGAGAAGCAACGAACGACTTGACAAATTGCATCAACTTGACGAATATGAGAAAGGAATTTATTCCCAAGACCTTCCCCTTTACTAGCTCCTTTTACAATCCCAGCAATATCCGTGAATTCAAACGCCGTTGGCACTGTCTTTTTCGGCTTCACCAATTCAGTCAATTTTTGCAAACGATGATCAGGCACTTCTACAATCCCGACGTTTGGATCAATTGTACAAAAAGGATAGTTGGCAGATTCCGCACCTGCCTGAGTTATTGCATTAAATAAAGTGGATTTACCTACGTTAGGCAAACCAACTATACCAGCTGTTAAAGCCATTTATATTTCACTCCTTCAAGATAATTCGTACATATGGAAAAAGATAAATCTTCTATAAAAACAAAATCTAATTACCTAAACCTTTCCCAATTATAGATTTCACTTCTTAAAAAGACAAGTAAATCATTGAGATAGTAAGACCGCTCTCTCTCCATGAAAAAAGCATGATCAATCCTCATGCTTTTGTAGAACTTTTTTCATTTTCTTTGCAAATTCACGTCGAGGCAACATCACGCTATGACCGCAGCCTTCGCATTTTATCCGGATATCCATACCCAGCCGGATAATTTTCCACTTATTGACCCCACATGGATGTGGTTTTTTCATTTCGACAATATCCTTCAGTGCAAATTCTTTTTCATCCATAACCATGAGCCCCCTAGTTCCTACGACTCGCTGCCGCTATATGTAGATTTAATTCCACTTAAATCAAGAGCAGCACTTATTTCTTTTCTTAACATTCTACTAATTTCGACATGATACATCGGCTTTGTTTCAGCTGTAACTCGAAGGACGATTTCATCAGGACCTACTGTTTCAATTCCCAAAAATTCAGGGGCATTAATTAAGGCTTCGTATTTACCTTCCATACTACTTAAAAGATCGATCAGCACTTTTTCAGCAAGCTCGACTGATCCATCATTAGGTATGGTCACATCAACAACAGCCATACTGTTTAAGATAGAATAATTTGTAACTTGGATAATACTACCGTTAGGTATGAAGTGCAATTCCCCTGAGCTACTTTTAATTTTTGTTGTACGAAGCCCAATTTCGAGAACTTCACCCTCAAATGTATTAATTTTAATATAGTCCCCAACCGAGAAGTGATCTTCAAAAATCACAAAGAACCCTGTGATAATATCTTTGACCAAACTTTGAGCACCAAACCCAATGGCCAAACCGAGTACACCAGCACCAGCAAGTAACGGCATTACCTCAATTCCAAAAATATCCAGAATCATTATCAAGGCAATGAAATTGATGACATAGGTAATGATATTTTCCAGCAATTTAATGAGTGTCGCTTCCCTGCGCTCCGATACCCGAATGGGACTTCTTAAACGTGCTTTGAAAAATTTATTCAGAATAGTCTTTCCTATTCTAATAATAATACGCGATAACAACAGAACAAGGAAGATTTTAATAATTCCCTCACCCATCAGTAGCCATACTTTTTCATCCAATATTTCTTTTATAATGTTATTATAAATGCTATCCATCTTTTCCTCCTGCCTATTGCAAAATCCTGCAAAACTTTTAGATTCCCTATGACCTTCCTATTTTGGACGTATTCCTTCTACCCCTCAAGCCGAAAGATAACCCTAAATAAGAAAAGTTTTCTCTATTTTATCAATAAATATGGGTTTCTGTACAAAAAAAATATGGATATATAGGTAAGATAATTAGAAGTTTTTTCTATTTCCATGAATGATTTTTTGCTAGAGAGTATACATAACGACAATTGGTAGAGGAAGAAGCATCTTACTATTTCCCCTTCCCCCGTTTGCGTGTTCTTATCAAATAAATCCCCCACCGATTTTACATTAAATACCGTATATTTTTCCTTTTTTATCCGTATACTGTAATACCAAACGAAGTAAAGGAGTTGAGCCGATGAATCTGAATTCTAGTCTATTTAATAATAATAAAAATAGATTGAGCCGCATCCTACATGAAGATACGGATGCATCTAAACAAATTTCTCAAGAATTAATCAACCTTCTTCCAACTGGAAAGCTTCAACCTATCGTAATTGTCTGTATTGGCACAGACCGTTCTACTGGCGATTCCCTCGGTCCACTTGTCGGCACTCTGCTTAATGAAAAAACAGAAGACGGTGCCTCTTCTTTCCATGTTTATGGAACTCTCGATAATCCTATACATGCTATGAATTTACAGGAAAAATTAAATGAAATTAACAAAATCCATACCAATCCCTTTATCGTCGGAATCGATGCTTGCTTAGGAAAATTGAAAAGTGTCGGCATTGTTCAAATTGGCCAAGGTCCGGTGAAACCTGGCGCTGGAGTCAATAAAGATCTACCTTCTGTTGGTAATGCCCATATTACTGGAATCGTGAATGTCAGTGGATTCATGGAGTTTATGGTCCTACAAAATACTCGTCTTAATCTAGTCTTAAAAATGGCCAAAACCATTGCAGAGGGTATTTATGAAGCACAAAATCATTATCCAGTAAAACCAACTTTCACTCCATTCTCCTGGTCATTCAAGCAGGAAAAAACTCTTTGATTCTAATGTTCCTGAAAAGTTTGGCCGAGTATAAAAATAAAGGAAGGGGTTCACCCCTTCCTTATTTTTATAAATAATACATGATTGTAACTAGAATTGCTGTAATCATTATTCCTGGAAGCAGGTTAGCCACCCTGATTTTGGTGACACCGATAATATTCAAGCCAATCGCTAAAATCATGACTCCTCCAGTTGCTGTCATTTCAAGAATGAATGAATCCATTAACGCAGTTGGGATCAAAGTATTAATTTGCCTTGAAAAAATGGCAATGAATCCTTCATAAAGAATGATAGGGAATGCTGAAAAAAGTACACCAATGCCAAGAGTACTGGACAGAACTAGCGCTGTAAACCCATCAATAATCGATTTTGTTATTAAAACATCATGATCATTACGGATCCCACTATCCAAGGCACCGATAATGGCCATCGCTCCAATGCAAAATATGAGCGTGGCTGTTACGAATCCCTGTGATATCGAAGTTCCTTTTTTCGCTTTCATCCGACGTTCAATCCAATTGCCTAAAGAATTAAGCCTGGCTTCAAGATTCATCCATTCTCCAAGCAC
Organism: Peribacillus sp. P4_C12; assembly: GCF_056402095.1. Taxonomy (NCBI): domain Bacteria; kingdom Bacillati; phylum Bacillota; class Bacilli; order Caryophanales; family Bacillaceae; genus Peribacillus; species Peribacillus sp. P4_C12. The sequence continues at coordinate 21,876 of NZ_JBFUIB010000004.1, read as the reverse complement.
AGCGCCTCCCACAATACTTATAATGACCATGATAAAATTATCACTTTTAAAACCCATCTGCAATCCTAAGACTATAACGGTCAAACCGATACCACTCATAACCGTTTCTTTTATCTTCTCAGGTATATGCTGTAAAAACATTCCCAAAATCGACCCGATTAAAATACAAGCCCCATTCACAAAAGTCCCCAATAAAACCAACTTATTCACCTAATTCTCTACAGTAAAGATCCCCTGTCGTATATCTTCATTAAAAAATCGTCTCTCAAAGAAGGGACTAAGAGGAAAGGTTTTCTTGATCAATCAAGTCTAATATTCTCTCTAAATCTTCTTTGGAAAAGAATTCGATTTCTATTTTCCCTTTTTTCTTGCTTTGTTTAATAGTCACGCTTGTTCCTAGTCTTTCACGTAGACTTGACTCCCGCTGCTTTATAAATATGTCTTTTTTCACTTGTTTCGCAGGTTTAGTTTCACGTGAAACCGTATCATTTAATTGATGAATATATTGCTCTAGCTTTCGGACATTCATTCCTTCTTTGAGAATTTTGTCTATAACTGGCTGAAGCAACTCTTTTTTCTTTAATCCTAGTAATGCACGACCATGCCCCATAGAAATTTCACCTTCAGAGATATAACTCCTTATCTTTTCAGGCAAAGATAGTAATCGAACATAGTTAGCAATATGCGGCCGACTTTTCCCCAAGCGAATAGCCAACTGTTCTTGAGTGATTTCTAATTTTTCAAGCAGGGTTTGATAAGCAGCCGCTTCCTCGATTGGGTTTAAATCTTCCCGTTGAAGGTTTTCCAAAATGGCCAGTTCCATCATCTGTTGTTCATTCAGTTCCCTCACAACAACCGGTACTGTCTTTAAACCAGCTTCTTTTGCGGCACGATAACGTCTCTCCCCAGCCACAATTTCATAGCCTTTAATACTTTTCCGGGCAATAATCGGCTGTAATATCCCATGCTCTATGATTGATTGCTTAAGTTCTTCTATCGCTTCAGGTCGAAAACTTTTCCGGGGCTGATAAGGATTTGGTCTTAATTCCCTCAATTTAATTTCCCGCACGATTTCATCTTTACTGATTTCCCCATTGTTGAATAGTGCGTTTAGACCTTTGCCAAGTCCCTTAGCCATTTGACACCACTTCCTTTGCCAGTTCTAGATAGACCTCCGCTCCTCGTGACTTTGGATCATAAATAATTATCGGTTCTCCATGGCTCGGCGCTTCACTCAATCGGACATTACGTGGAATGATGGTTTGATAAACTTTATCCTGAAAGTATTTTTTGACTTCCTCAATAACTTGAAGACCCAAATTTGTTCTAGCGTCCAGCATCGTCAATAGCACACCTTCGATTTTCAAATCATGGTTTAAATGCTTTTGCACGAGACGGACCGTATTTAAGAGCTGACTTAAGCCCTCCAATGCATAATATTCGCATTGTACAGGAATTAAAACAGCATCAGCAGCTGTTAATGCATTTAGGGTAAGCAGTCCTAATGATGGTGGACAATCGATTACAATGTAATCATACTGACTCTGCACCTCTTCTAACGCCCTTTTTAAACGGACTTCCCTAGAGATGGTTGGAACAAGTTCTATTTCAGCACCTGCAAGTTGAATTGTCGCAGGTATAACATATAAGTTTTCAACCTTTGTTTCCAAGATAACGGTACTGGCTTCGACATCATCAACCAATACATCATAAATACATTGTTCTACATCTGCTTTATCAATACCTGCACCGCTTGTCGCATTTCCCTGCGGATCGATATCGACCAATAAGACTTTCTGTCCTATGTATGCAAGACAAGCACTAAGGCTGACAGAAGTTGTCGTTTTTCCAACACCGCCTTTTTGATTGGCAATGGCGAGAATCTTACCCACGAATTCACCTGCTTTCAACTATCTTTATACTCTATATCTAAATGCATTTACCGTAATTTTCTTTCTTTCTATTTTATCATGAATAATCCTGGAAGAAATCGTTTTCTGAAATTCCTCTTAAAATTTGGAATTTCCCTAAAAATGACCAAAAGATGCTGTTGAAAAGAGAGAATAAAAAAAGCTTGGTAATCGAAGACTACCAAGCGGGGGCTAAGGAAAAGGGGATCAAGTTTTCTTCTTAGGAATTTTAATCGTAAATTGATAATATTCCTCGAATTCCTCTTCCTCTGCATCCAAATTTATTCCATTGTCTGTTACCATATTCAACGATTGACGGATGGTATTTACCGCAATCCTCATGTCTTTACTAAACGCCTTTCGTTTTGGCTTCGGCTTAAGTACCGTTCCGGTGAGTAGCTTGACGACCCGCTCTTCTGTCTGCTTAACGTTATAGCCTTTTTCGATGATTTCCAAAAGTAGTTTGATCTGCTTTTCCGGACTTTTTAAAGGAATTAACGAGCGGGCATGACGTTCCGTAATTTGCTTTTGAAGAAGTGCATCTTGGACCTCCTTCGGCAGCTTAAGCAGCCGAAGCTTATTTGCCACGGTAGATTGGCCAATTCCGAGTCTTTGTGCCAGAGCTTCTTGAGTTAAACTATGAAGCTCTAATAGTTTCCCATAAGCTAATGCTTCTTCAATCGGTGTCAGCTCTTCACGCTGAAGGTTTTCTATCAGCGCAACTGAAGCCGTTTCTGTATCCGTAAAATCCTTAACAATAGCAGGTGCCAATTCCCAACCAAGCTTTTGCATAGCACGAAAACGACGCTCGCCTGCAATGATTTCGTATTTCCCCTGACCATGTGCCCTTACTACAATCGGTTGAATGATCCCGTGTGTATGAATCGTTTGAGCCAATTCTGCAATTTTATCGTCATTAAAAACGGTCCTTGGTTGAAATCGATTAGGCACAATATCAGAAATGGAAATTTTTCTTATTTCTTCGTTATTATTGCTAGGTGTCTCCATCTCTAGTTGCTGTTCTTCTTTTTCGCCAAACCCAAAGAACCGCGAAAAAGGATGCTTCATCTTCCTACACCACCTTTTAAAACTCCCAAATAACATATTCTCTATTGAAAGGACAAGTCCTGCATACATTTCCCGACATGGTTATACATATGGTCCATCGTTGTAAAAAACATGTCGACTATCGTCATTAAAGCAATAATGAGGCATAGACGCCCAGATATTATAGATATCTGCCGGCATGCCCGAGATTATTTCCCTGATTTTTCAAAAAGATAAAACTCCGACTTTCTCGCTCTGTAGGTAAACGAGGCATATGGTTGTAAAGAACACTTTGTCGGATATTCTCCTTCAGGTTTACTTATACATTTTTAAATGGATAAAAAAATCCTACATTTATAGTAAAAGAAAATTAGAACAAGTGCTAGCCAAAATCTATCTATCAGCCACAATGAATAGCCATAGTAAAAGGATTATTCAATGGGCTGTTTATTTGGTGTACCAGGTTTTCTAGGGTATTTTTTAGGAGTCTTCTTTACTTTTTTTACCGTAATGATGTTTCTTTCACTATTCTCTTCGGGCAATGTGAAGGGATAAATTTCTTCAATTTTTCCTCCTAATGTAAAAATCGCCTTCTTACCTGTATCCATTTCATCTTGTGCACTTGCCGCTTTCATGGCAATGAACGTCCCATCCGGTTTGACAAGCGGCAAACAAAGCTCACTTAAGACAGACATCCTCGCTACCGCTCTTGCCATAACAATATCATAGGATTCACGATGCTCTGGTTTTTGAGCGAAGGTTTCCGCCCGGTCATGGTAAAAGGAAACGCCCTTTAATTGTAACTCATCAGCAAGATGATTTAAAAAGGAGATCCGCTTATTCAAAGAATCCACGATAGATACGTGGATATTTGGGAAACAAATTTTCAAAGGAATGCTCGGAAATCCAGCTCCAGCTCCAACATCGCAAATCTTATAAGGCTTGTTAAAATCGAAATAGAAAGCTGCACTAATTGAATCATAAAAATGCTTTAAATAAACTTCTTCTTTATTCGTGATGGCGGTTAGGTTCATCTTTTCGTTCCATTCCACCAATAATCGATAATAGGTGTCAAACTGTTCAAGCTGACGAGGAGAAAGCTCGATACCCTTCTCCTGTAGTGCTTGTTGAAATTGTTCAATGTTCATGAATTCTTCAATCCTTTTCGGGTATTTCCGTTACTGAGAAACTCTGGCAATCTTACCTTGTTCCAAATAAACAAGCAAAATGGAGACATCAGCAGGATTTACACCGGAAATTCGTGAAGCCTGAGCTACTGATAGCGGGTGGACCTGTTTTAATTTTTGACGTGCTTCCGTTGCAAGACCGGAGATGGCATCATAGTCGATGTTCTCTGGAATTTTTTTATTCTCCATTTTTTTCAGACGATCGACCTGTTGCAGAGATTTCTCAATATATCCCTCATATTTAATCTGGATTTCGACTTGTTCCGTCACTTCGTCGCTTAGTTCGACATCACTTGGAGCCAGCTTCTGAATATGAGAATAATCCATTTCAGGACGTTTCAATAAATCGGACGCACGAATTCCATCCTTCAACTCACTGCCACCACTTGTGATAATAACGTCTTGCACTTCTTGCGTTGGTTTAATGAAGGTTGATTTCAGTCGTTCTTTTTCTACTTCAACTGCTTCCTTTTTCAAAAGAAAACGTTTGTAGCGGTCTTCTTTGATCATTCCAATATTGAAACCAATTTCCGTTAAACGTAAATCCGCATTGTCATGACGCAACAATAAACGATATTCTGCACGTGAAGTCAGCAAGCGATATGGTTCATTCGTACCTTTCGTAACAAGATCATCAATTAAAACTCCAATATAGGCATCCGAACGGCTTAAGATCAGTTCTTCTTTACCTATCGCATTCAATCCTGCATTAATACCAGCCATCAACCCCTGGCCCGCTGCTTCTTCGTAGCCGGACGTTCCGTTAATTTGGCCTGCTGTATACAAGTTTTTAACTTTTTTCGTTTCTAGTGTAGGCCAAAGCTGTGTAGGAACGATTGCATCATATTCAATTGCATATCCCGCACGCATCATTTCCGCCTTCTCGAGCCCTGGAACCGTTTGAAGGATTTTCACTTGTACATCTTCAGGTAGACTTGTTGACAGCCCTTGCACATAAACTTCCTTTGTATTGCGCCCTTCAGGTTCAAGGAAAATTTGATGGCGCGGTTTATCATTAAAACGTACAACCTTATCTTCTATTGATGGGCAATAGCGTGGTCCAGTTCCCTTAATCATCCCAGAATACATCGGTGAACGGTGTAAATTCTCATCGATGAGCTGGTGTGTTCCCTCATTCGTGTATGTTAACCAGCATGGCAATTGATCAGTGATGAATTTCGTTGTTTCATAAGAAAAAGCACGTGGAACTTCATCACCAGGCTGTATTTCTGTTTTGCTGTAATCAATGGATGAACTATTGACGCGAGGAGGCGTTCCAGTTTTAAAACGAACTAAATCAAATCCTAATTGCTCCAAATGTTCAGAAAGTCTGATGGAAGGCTGCTGATTGTTAGGACCGCTTGAATATTTTAGTTCCCCTAAAATAATTTCTCCACGTAAATATGTTCCTGTCGTGATTACGACAGTTTTCGCACGATACACTGCACCTGTTTTAGTAATGACACCCGTACAAACATCATTTTCAACAATTAATTCCTCAACCATTCCTTGAATTAATGTCAAATTTTCTTGATCTTCTATCGTCTTTTTCATTTCTTGCTGATAAAGATATTTATCAGCCTGTGCCCTCAACGCACGTACTGCCGGACCTTTAGCTGTATTCAACATCCTCATTTGAATATGGGTTTTATCAATATTTTTTCCCATTTCACCGCCTAAAGCGTCAATTTCTCTGACAACTATCCCTTTTGCCGGTCCGCCAATAGACGGATTGCATGGCATAAAGGCGACCATATCTAAATTAATGGTAACCATCAAAGTTTTAGCTCCAACTCTTGCAGCTGCAAGGCCTGCTTCACTACCAGCATGTCCAGCTCCAATAACAATAACATCATAGCTTCCTGCTTCGTATTGCATGTTTTCTCCTCCTTTTACTGTTATTTTCCTAAACAAAATTGCGAGAACAATTGGTTGATCAAATTATCCTGAACACTTTCACCAATGATTTCGCCGAGAAGCTCCCAGGCCTTTGTGAAATCAATTTGAACTAAGTCAATCGGCGTCCCCATGTCAATCGCTTCAATTGCATCCTCAATTGACTGTAATGCTTGACCAAGTAAGGCTATATGACGAGCATTCGAAACATAGGTTAAGTCTCCTGATTCTAAAGAACCCTCAAAGAATAAAGAAGCAATCGCATCTTCCAACTCATTGACTCCTTGATCCTCAAGTAAAGACGTAGAAACAATTTTATGCGATGCTGCCTTTTCCTTAACCTGATCCAAATTGATTTTTTGCGGAAGATCAGTTTTATTGATAATAACGATAACATCCATTCCTTTAACGGCTTGGAATAGTTTTTCATCTTCAGGTGTAAAGTCATCGGAATAGTTTAAGACAAGTAATATTAAATCTGCCTCTTTTAATACCGCACGAGAGCGTTCAACACCAATTCGTTCAACAATGTCCTCTGTTTCCCGAATCCCTGCTGTATCGACAAGTTTAAGCGGTACTCCGCGAACATTGACATATTCCTCAATTACATCACGTGTTGTGCCGGGAATATCAGTAACAATGGCCTTATTTTCATGAACTAAGCTGTTAAGCAAAGAAGATTTTCCGACATTTGGGCGTCCGATGATAACCGTCGCCAGCCCATCTCGCAGAATTTTCCCTTGCTGTGCAGTATGCAGGAGTTTCTCTATCTCCGTCTTCACATAGCTGCCTTTTTCCAAAAATAAACGATGTGTCATTTCTTCGACATCATCATATTCCGGGTAATCTATGTTTACCTCGACTTGTGCGAGGGTCTGTAAAATTTCCTGACGTAACTTTTGAATTAATTTCGAAAGCCGCCCTTCCATTTGCCCTAAGGCTACATTCATCGCTTTATCTGTTTTTGCCCGAATTAAATCCATAACAGCTTCTGCTTGGGAAAGATCAATCCTTCCATTCAAAAAAGCTCGTTTCGTAAATTCACCAGGTTCTGCTAAACGTGCTCCCTGTGAGAGGATAAGCTGTAATACCCGATTGACCGAAACGATCCCGCCATGACAATTTATTTCGACTACATCTTCTCTTGTAAATGTCTTTGGACCTTTCATAACAGAAACCATAACTTCTTCTATGATTTCACCTGTTTTCGGTTGAGTTAAGTGTCCGTAATGAATCGTATGTGATTTCACTTCGAGCAAACTTTTCCCGCCTGGTCCTTTAAAGATTCTATCGGCTATTTCTATGGCCTCATCACCGCTGATTCTTACGATGGCAATTGCCCCTTCCCCTAAGGGAGTAGAGATAGCGGTGATTGTATCGAATTCCATGCTTTCACCTCTTATATATTGATGTTTCTATATTTTTCCCATAATAAAATCGTCGAATTCCCTAAATAACTACAATACCACAGTATATTCATGAAAAAAAGTAGATACTCCTTCCTTTCAAGAGTTATCCACATGCATTAAAACCCATATTCTGTATCACTTATTTTAACTTATCCACATGTGAATAACAAATATAGCCCGCTTTCCCTCTTGCTCTTTTCTTAAATCCTTACTAATTACGAATGGTCAAAACAGAAACATGTCGAATATTGTTGAATTTTTCTTTTATTTTTAAAGAATTCAACAGACAACCAAAAAAAGAACCTCCGCTTAATAGCAGAAGGTTCATCTGATTGGAGTAATGACCAAATGGCGATATGGCTCTGTACCATTGGAATTTGTTTTGATTTTTGGGTAATGCAGTAGAGCATTATGAATGACCTTCCGTTCAAAGGATGGCATCGGCTCCAGTGAAACAGATTTACCAGTTTTTATTGCTTTATTTGCCATTCTTTCAGCCAATTGGATTAAAGTATCATTGCGGCGATTTCGATAATCTTCTGCATCTACAGTTACATTCAAAAACTGCTTCGAATAGCGATTTGCAACCAGCTGCGTTAAATACTGAAGGGAATTTAATGTTTGCCCCCGTTTTCCAATTAATAAAGCAATCTTTTCACCTGATAAATGAAACGTTACATTCTTACCTTGACGACGGACATCAATTTCTGCATTAACTCCCATGTTTTCACTGACATTCTTCAAAAATTTCAGTGACTCTTCAATAGGATCGGCTGGCAAAGTCACATGGACGATTGCCTTCCTTGCACCAAATAAACCAAAAAAACCTTTTTTGCCTTCATCTTCAATTTCAATCTCCACGCGATCCCTAGTGCTGTTCAGTTGAGCTAAAGCTAAATTTACTGCTTCTTCGACAGATTGTCCTGCAGCAGTTACTTTTTTCACTTTTTCTTTGCTCCTCCCGCGTTTTCCGCAGCTGCTTTTCTAAGATCTGGACCTTTAATGAAATACGTTTGAACGATACCGAAAATGTTACCTACTACCCAGTAAAGTGAAAGAGCAGCGGGAAATTTAATTGCAAAAACAACAATCATAATTGGCATGATGTAAAGCATCATTGTCATTTGTGCTGCCATTTGTGGATTAGAGTTCATTCCAACCATGGATAATTTTTGCTGAATAAAAGTCGTAATACCTGCAACAACCGGTAAAATATAATATGGATCCGGGGAACCTAAATCAAACCAAAGAAAGCTATGAAGAGCAATTTCTTCCGTACGGCTGATAGCATGGTAAAAACCGATCAAAATCGGCATTTGCACCAATATTGGTAAACATCCCGCCAATGGATTCACATTATATTTTGAAAATAAAGCCATCGTTTCTTGCTGTAGTTTTTGTTGTGTGGCAGCATCTTTTGAGCTGTATTTTGCTTGAAGTTCTTTCATCTCAGGCTGAATGGCCTGCATTGCTTTCGAGCTTTTCACCTGTTTGATCATAAGTGGAAGTAATGCTAAGCGAATGATTAGGGTAACACCGATAATCCCAAGACCATAGTTTTCCCCGAATGCTTCAGAGAGCCAAATAATCAGAGCTGATAATGGATAGACAATGTATTGATTCCAGAACCCTTCACTTTCTGCAGTTATAGGTTCTTTAATTTCCGTACACCCTGCTAACAACATCATTATAGAAGCTAGTCCAATAATGAGTAATATTCGTTTTTTCAACCGTAATTTCCTCCTAACTGCAATCAATCTTTTTTGAAACAATTTTGAACTATTTACAAGCAGACTTCAAGGAAAAGTCATCCACTTTTTGTACAGTCCAATAAGGAATTTTCTATGATATTTTTCTCAATGTTTACGACATTATCTGAGGAGTACTTAGTTTTCGATATAAAGGAGAACTTTATTGTTTTTTCATTATAAAGTTTAGTGATTTAGAACGTTTTAGGACATGGATCAAGCTGCTTTTCACTTGGGAAAAGTCCATTTCCGCCGCTGGCTTTCGAGCAATCACAATATAATCCTTACCATCTTCTATATCATCTTTCAATTCCAAAAACGCTTGCCGTATGTATCTTTTAATCTGATTCCGAACAACGGCATTCCCGATTTTTTTACTGACAGAAAGGCCTATCCGGAAATAATCCTGTTCGGGCTTTTCAAGGACATAGACAACGAATTGCCGATTAGCAGAGGATTCGCCCTTTTTAAACACAAGCTGAAACTCGTCCTCTTTCTTAATCCTTAACTTTTTTTTCATCTTTACACCTTCATTAAATGAATTGAGTCTCAGTAAATCCCTTATTTTGCGAAAAAAGACCACTGAGACTTTTCAGTGGTCTATGCAGATAATACTTTTCTGCCCTTACGGCGACGTGCAGCAATTACTCTACGTCCGTTTTTCGTGCTCATACGTGCACGGAAACCGTGAACTTTACTATGCTTACGATTATTCGGTTGATAAGTTCTTTTCATTATATGACACCTCCCTGAGGAATAACAGTTAAAGACAGTCTTTACAATTATATAGATGATGGTTTCTACTTGTCAACCTCATCCAAAAAAATATTTCTTTTTATGCTCAATGTCCAGTAGGTCTTTTTTTACTACCTAGCCTATTGTAAATGATTTTGCCTCGAACTGATATAGAAATTTTTGGTGAGAGGGAAATTTCCATGAATTTTTCCCTTAAACACATTTAAGCAGATCTCTTAGTTTACACGCTCCACTCTGAAAAGGAATCAGCAAAAATATAGGGAAGGCCTGGTTGTTTTTAAATGAACCATTGGGTTTGTCAGGATAGGTTTTAATATTTACGTTTTTGATAGCTATAACAACATGTTTTTCTGTCCTATTCGTTTTAAAGAAGCAGAGAAATAAATTTATATAATTCGTGCCAAAACTTCAGTCTGTGGATAAAATTCGACATGATTTTTCCTATCCACAACCTGTTTTATAGACTTTTGCACATAACAATAGCCTGTGGAAAAGTTTTTCCCACAGGCTCGGTAAGTTGTGGATAAAGTTTTCTAACCCATTGCAAGACGCCTGAATTTCTGATATTATATTTGTGTTTTCACTCTGAATAACTTTATCAACAGGTAAGGTTTATCCACAGACTGTGCATAACATGTGGATAGCTTATTCGACCTGTGTATATTAATCTGTCCACAAACGGTGGATATTGTCGAAAACCCTTTTTTCTTCTTTATTATATATTTCTCCAAATACCTGTTGATGAATAATCATCCAAACCTACATCACCTTACAAGATGTAGTCTGTACAAAGGTTGTACAGCGCAAGATATAGTAATAGGGACATCACATTATAGAACACTCCCTTATACAGCTCACCGAACCTTTGCTGTCAAAATTTATATTAAGACGGCAATCGATGAGTTTATTTGTGCCTATACATTTTAGATATTATTAAAAATATTTTGCAAAGGAGGGATAAGTTTGGATAACATCGATAGCCTCTGGAACCAGGCGCTCGGAAAAATTGAAAAAAAGATCAGTAAACCAAGCTTTGAAACTTGGCTTAAATCAACCAAGGCTTATTTACTACAAGGTGATACATTAACAGTCACCGCTCCCAATGAATTTGCCAGGGACTGGCTTGAAGAACGCTATTCACATCTTATTTCTGATGTATTGTTTGAACTTACCGGTGAGGAATTGGAAGCAAAATTCATCATTCCTCCCAATCAAGAAGATGGTGATTTTACTGTTCCTGTTCAGCCTAAAAAGATTAAAAAACAGGATAAAGAACATAATGCATTTCCTCAGCATATGTTAAACGCGAAAAATACCTTTGATACGTTTGTCATCGGCTCCGGCAATCGTTTTGCCCATGCCGCGTCTCTCGCTGTCGCAGAAGCTCCTGCTAAGGCCTATAACCCATTATTTATTTATGGAGGCGTAGGACTAGGTAAAACCCATTTAATGCATGCAATTGGGCATTATGTACTTGAGCATAATCCGAAGGCAAAGGTCGTTTATTTATCTTCTGAAAAATTCACGAACGAATTTATCAATTCAATCCGAGATAATAAAGCAGGCGAATTCCGTGATAGATACCGAAGTGTAGATGTTTTACTAATTGATGATATTCAATTTCTAGCAGGAAAAGAACAAACTCAAGAAGAGTTTTTCCATACATTTAATGCACTACATGAAGAAAGCAAACAGATTGTCATCTCGAGTGACCGTCCTCCAAAAGAGATCCCAACACTCGAAGATCGCCTCCGTTCCCGCTTTGAATGGGGTTTAATTACGGATATCACACCGCCTGATTTAGAAACGCGAATTGCTATTTTACGTAAGAAGGCAAAAGCAGAAGGTCTTGATATCCCAAATGAAGTTATGCTTTATATTGCCAATCAAATTGACTCGAATATTCGTGAACTTGAAGGGGCACTTATACGTGTTGTTGCTTATTCTTCGTTAATTAATAAGGATATTAATGCTGATTTAGCAGCCGAAGCATTAAAAGACATTATTCCAAGCTCGAAACCTAAAATAATCACCATCTTAGAAATCCAAAAAACAGTTGGTGAGCATTATAGTGTGAAATTGGAGGATTTCAAAGCGAAAAAACGGACTAAATCTGTAGCCTTTCCAAGGCAGATCGCCATGTATCTTTCCAGGGAGTTAACGGATTCATCTCTGCCAAAGATAGGGGATGAATTTGGTGGTCGCGATCATACGACCGTTATTCATGCGCATGAAAAAATTTCTAAACTCATGCAAACAGATACCCAGCTTCAACGTCAGGTCAAAGAAATACAGGATCAGTTGAAGGTATAGATGATTCTGGATAATGTGTATAACTGATGACTACTTACACACAGTCTGTCCACATGTGGATAGACTGTTTTTCCTTAGGTTGAGTCGACTTATCCACATATCAACAGGCCCTACTACTATTACTACTATCTTTTTTAATAAAAATTATTAATAAATATGCCTATTCGGCAATTAAAAATTTGGAGGATGAAACATGAGATTTATAATTCAAAGAGATCGATTAGTTCATAGTGTCCAAGAAGTAATGAAAGCAGTCACATCAAGGACAACGATTCCTATTTTAACGGGGATAAAAATAAGTGTTACAACTGAAGGTGTTACTTTGACAGGAAGTGATTCCGATATTTCCATTCAATCATTTATTCCAGCTGAAGTAGACGGTGATGAAATTGTTGAAGTGAAAAATAGCGGCGGAATTGTCCTAAATGCTCGTTTTTTCAGTGAAATTGTCAAAAAATTACCGATGGATACTGTAGAAATTGAAGTCGAAAACAACTTTCAAACAATTATTCGCTCAGGTAAAGCTGAATTTAACTTAAATGGACTGGATCCTGAAGAATACCCTCATCTTCCAATCATTGAGGAAGAAAATATTTTCAAGCTTCCAACAGACCTATTAAAAACTCTTATTCGTCAAACTGGCTTTGCAGTGTCCACCTCAGAAACACGCCCTATCTTAACAGGTGTAAACTTAAAGGTTCAAGATGACGAATTGACCTGTATTGCAACAGATAGTCACAGGCTGGCAATGCGCACAGCAAAAATTGAAAATAAAATTACTGGGACCTATAGCGTTGTGATTCCAGGCAAAAGTCTAAATGAATTAAGTAAAATCCTTGATGATACAAACGAACTCATAGAAATCGTCATTACCGAAAATCAAGTCTTATTCAAAGCAGAAAATTTATTATTCTTCTCCCGCCTACTTGAGGGGAATTATCCAGATACGTCCCGCTTGATTCCTTCGGATAGCAAAACGGATGTAACTGTTCACACAAAAGATTTTCTGCAAGCAATCGACCGAGCATCTTTATTGGCCAGAGAAGGCAGAAATAATGTGGTCAAACTGACAACTTTAGAAGGCCGCATTATCGAAGTCTCTTCTAATACACCTGAAATTGGTAAAGTAATTGAGGAAGTTCAAGCAGAAGCCATTGAAGGTGAGGATTTGAAAATCTCCTTCAGTGCTAAATTTGTTATGGATGCCTTAAAAGTTTTAGAAGGATCGGATATTAAAATCAACTTTACAGGTGCGATGCGTCCATTTGTAATTCGTCCGCTTCATGATGATTCTATGCTTCAATTAATTCTGCCTGTAAGAACTTATTAAGCTAAAATAATATTTCAAAAAAATTAAAGGCTTGTTTAGCAAGCCTTTAATTTTTTTATACTTAAATATAGGCCCCATAAGGTTTTTTACAGCGTTTTTAATTCTGAATAAAACCTAGAACTATAAAAAATAAGAGCGAAAAAAGCTATACTTTGTCTTAATGGGATTTATTTAGTAAAATGAAGTATTAAAGACTACTTAGAAATGAGTGAGGCATGAAATGGACTCCATAAAAATCAGCACAGAATATATTACGCTTGGACAATTCTTAAAATTAGCCGATTTGATTCAAAGCGGCGGAATGTCGAAATGGTTCTTAAGTGAATACGAGGTTTTCATTAATGGCGAATTAGACGTGAGAAGAGGCAGAAAATTAAGATCAGGTGATAAAATAGAGATTCCTGGATTTGGCGTCTTCACAATTACAAGCTAAAACATAAGGGAAGAGCGGAATATGTATATTGAAAATATAAGTTTGAGAAATTACCGCAACTATACCGAATTGAACCTGACTTTTGAGAATAAGGTCAATGTAATCCTCGGCGAAAATGCTCAAGGAAAAACAAATGTCATGGAATCTATTTTTGTTTTAGCAATGGCAAAATCTCACCGGACTTCAAATGATAAAGAACTTATTCGCTGGGATGAAGAGTATGCTAAAATAGAAGGAAGAGTTAGAAAGAGAAATACCTCAATACCACTTGAGCTGACCATTTCAAAAAAAGGGAAAAAGGCGAAGTGCAACCATATTGAACAAAGAAAATTAAGTCAATATGTTGGAAATATGAATGTGGTCATGTTTGCGCCTGAGGATCTTAACCTTGTAAAGGGAAGTCCTCTAGTCAGACGCCGTTTTATAGATATGGAAATTGGCCAGGTTTCTCCCGTATACCTTCATGATATGAGCCAATATCATAAAATACTTCAACAAAGAAATCATTACTTAAAGCTTCTGCAGACCCGGAAACAAACGGATACGACGATGCTTGACGTGCTAACTGATCAATTTATTCAGTATGCAGCGAAAATTGTCGAAAGAAGATACGAGTTTCTTTTAAAGCTCCAGCAGTGGGCAGAGCCAATTCACTCGGGGATCTCCAGAAATCTAGAAGTATTGAAAATCCAATATAAACCGTCGCTTGATGTATCAGAATCTATGGATTTGACGAAAATGATAGAAGTATACACAGAAAAATTTGATAAAATAAAAACAAGGGAAATTGAACGGGGTGTAACACTGGTAGGTCCTCATCGTGACGACCTGGTTTTTTTTGTGAATGACCGTGATGTCCAGACATATGGTTCACAAGGACAACAACGCACAACTGCCCTGTCATTGAAACTTGCCGAAATTGAGCTGATTCATGAAGAAATCGGCGAGTATCCCATTTTATTATTGGATGATGTGTTATCGGAACTTGACGATTTCCGTCAATCTCATTTACTGAATACGATACAAGGGAAAGTGCAAACATTCGTGACGACACCCTCTGTTGATGGAATCGATCATCAAACCCTAAGAGAAGCGTCCACCTTTTATGTTAGTCAAGGAAGTATAAAAAAGGTTAAATGATGAGGTGAATGTATGTATCTCCATATTGGTGAAGACATTCTTGTGAAAACGGACGATGTCATAGCCATTTTAGATAAGAAGCTGCTCCAGGCCTCACCAATCATGAGTGAGTTTTTGGAGAAAAAGTCTGATGTAACTTACCATTTAGCAAAAAACTCGGTTAAATCGATTGTAGTGACGGATAAACAGGTCTATTATTCACCGCTTGCGTCGTCCACTTTGAAAAAGCGTTCACTGCAGCCATCGTTATTAATCGATGATATAGATTCTCTTTAAATTTAAGCGATAACGTAATAATTACTCCTGAAAAATTGATAAATGCCAAAAGAAAAGTGTAGGTGATACGTATGACAATGGAACAAAAAGAAGTACAAGCTCAGGCATACGATGAGAATCAGATACAGGTTTTAGAAGGCTTAGAAGCAGTTCGTAAACGTCCGGGGATGTATATCGGTACTACCTCTGCAAAAGGACTTCACCATCTTGTTTGGGAAATTGTCGATAATAGTATTGATGAGGCACTAGCAGGTTTCTGTACTGAAATCAAAGTGACAATCGAAGAAGACAATAGCATAACAGTAGTCGATAATGGTCGGGGAATTCCAGTAGGTATCCATGAAAAAATGGGACGGCCAGCAGTAGAAGTAATCATGACGGTCCTTCATGCTGGCGGTAAATTTGGAGGCGGGGGTTATAAGGTCTCCGGTGGTCTGCATGGTGTAGGAGCTTCAGTAGTTAATGCCCTATCCACGGTATTGGAAGTGTATGTTCATCGTGAAGGCAAAATTCATTATCAGCAGTTTAACCGAGGGGTCCCTAGAGAAGATTTGAAAATTATCGGGGAAACCGATCATACAGGGACAACAGTACACTTTATTCCGGATCCTGAAATTTTCAAGGAATCCGTGGAATATGATTTCGATACATTAGCCACACGTATCCGTGAGCTTGCATTCTTGAATAAAGGCTTGAAGCTCATCATTGAAGATAAACGTGAAGAAGAAGATAAAATCAAGGAATACCACTACGAGGGCGGTATCAAATCTTATGTTGAGCATTTGAATCGTTCAAAAGAAGTCCTTCATGAGGAACCGATTTTCATGGAAGGCGAGAAAGAAGGTATATCTGTCGAATTAGCTTTGCAATATAATGACAGCTATATCAGTAACGTTTTTTCCTTTGCCAATAATATTCATACGTATGAAGGCGGTACACATGAATCAGGATTCAAGACTGCATTGACACGGGTTATCAATGATTATGCACGGAAAAACGGGCTCTTAAAAGAGGCCGACACCAATTTCTCTGGTGAAGATGTTCGTGAAGGGTTAACGGCAATTATTTCTATTAAGCATCCTGAACCGCAATTTGAGGGGCAAACCAAAACCAAACTTGGAAACTCAGAAGTAAGAACGGTTACTGATTCCATTCTTTCGGAAAGGTTGGATTCCTTCTTATACGAAAATCCTTCAGTTGCTAGAAAAATTGTTGATAAAGGGCAAATGGCGGCAAGAGCTCGTTTGGCAGCCAAGAAAGCACGTGAGTTAACTCGAAGAAAAAGTGCCTTGGAAGTCTCCAGTCTACCTGGTAAACTGGCAGATTGTTCGTCGAAGGATCCGTCTATCAGCGAATTGTACATTGTAGAAGGAAACTCGGCTGGTGGCTCAGCTAAACAGGGACGTGACCGCCATTTCCAAGCTATTCTGCCGCTAAGGGGTAAAATCCTAAATGTGGAAAAGGCGCGATTGGATAGAATCCTTCATAATATAGAAATTGGTACAATTATTACTGCACTCGGAACAGGTATTGGCGATGAATTCAATATTGAAAAAGCTAGATACCATAAAATTGTTATCATGACCGATGCGGATGTAGACGGTGCCCACATTAGAACTTTAATGTTGACATTCTTCTATCGCTATATGCGGAAAATTATAGAGTATGGTTATATTTATATTGCCCAACCACCTCTTTTCAAAATTCAGCAGGGTAAACGAGTGGAATATGCCTATAATGACCGCCAGCTAGAACAAATCATGACAAGTCTACCAAGCACTCCTAAGCCTAACTTACAGCGCTATAAAGGGTTGGGTGAAATGAACCCAGAGCAACTATGGGAAACAACAATGAACCCTGATACGAGAACGCTACTTCAAGTTAGTTTGAAAGATGCCATTGAGGCAGATGAAACTTTCGAAATGTTGATGGGAGATAAAGTAGAGCCGCGTCGTAACTTTATTGAGGAAAATGCGATTTATGTGAAAAACCTCGATATCTGATTTTTTTGACAGGATGAATTTACATCCTGTTCTTTACATAATGAAAGATCAGTTAAAAAAATGAGAGTAAAAGCTTTATAAAGGAGGTTGGCTCCATGTCAGAAAATGAAAGATCAGGTGTAAAAGAAATAAATATAAGTACCGAGATGCGTACATCTTTTTTGGATTACGCGATGAGCGTTATCGTATCCCGGGCGTTGCCTGATGTAAGGGACGGCTTGAAACCGGTACACAGAAGAATTCTTTATGCGATGAATGATCTTGGTATGACGTCGGATAAACCATTTAAAAAATCAGCCCGTATTGTCGGAGAAGTAATCGGTAAATATCACCCGCATGGTGACTCTGCTGTTTATGAAACGATGGTCAGGATGGCTCAGCCATTTAACTATCGTTATATGCTCGTTGATGGACACGGGAATTTCGGTTCGGTCGATGGTGACCAAGCGGCCGCCATGAGGTATACAGAAGCGAGAATGTCAAAGATTTCGATGGAATTGCTTCGTGATTTGAATAAGGATACGGTTAACTATCAGGATAACTATGATGGTTCAGAACGAGAACCAGCTGTTATGCCAGCCCGTTTCCCAAACTTATTAGTGAATGGTTCGTCAGGGATAGCAGTCGGAATGGCTACCAATATTCCGCCCCATCAATTAGGTGAGGTAATTGACGGTGTATTGGCTTTAAGTAAGAATCCTGATATAACGATTCCAGAATTGATGGAATTTATCCCTGGTCCAGATTTTCCAACTGCGGGTTTAATTTTAGGGCGCAGTGGAATTAGAAAAGCCTATGAAACTGGAAAAGGGTCAATCATTCAGAGGGCGAGAGTCGAAATTGAAGAGAAGTCCAATGGAAAACAGGTTATTCTAGTTAAAGAAATCCCTTATCAAGTGAACAAAGCAAGATTAATTGAAAAAATTGCAGAACTTGCTCGTGATAAGAAAATTGAAGGTATTACCGATTTACGGGATGAATCAGATCGTAACGGTATGCGTATTGTTATGGAACTACGAAAGGACGTAAATGCAAATGTCCTTTTAAACAACTTGTATAAGCACACTGCAATGCAAACAACCTTCGGAATCAACTTGCTTGCACTGGTGGATGGACAGCCTAAAGTATTGAACTTAAAGCAATGTCTGCACTATTACTTAGAGCATCAACAGGTAGTTATACGTCGTAGAACTGAATTTGAACTACGTAAAGCGGAAGCGCGTGCTCATATTTTAGAAGGTTTGCGAATTGCCCTTGATAATTTGGATGCGGTCATTACATTAATCCGTGGTTCCCAAACTACAGACATTGCCCGAGAAGGGTTAATGACACAATTTTCACTTTCTGAAAAACAGGCGCAAGCCATTTTAGATATGCGTTTACAACGCTTGACCGGTTTGGAACGGGAAAAAATTGAAGATGAATATCAAGCGTTAATGGCATTAATTGCAGAATATAAAGCTATCCTTGCTGATGAGGAAAAGGTTCTTGAAATTATCCGTGAAGAGCTTCTTGAAATTAAAGAACGCTTTAATGATAAAAGAAGAACTGAAATTACATTAGTCGGTTTTGAGAGCTTAGAAGATGAAGATTTGATTCCAGAGGAAAATATAATCGTGACATTGACTCATAACGGTTATATTAAACGTTTGCCTGCAACCACGTACCGCAGCCAAAAACGCGGAGGGCGAGGTATACAGGGAATGGGTACGAATGCAGATGACTTTGTTGGTCACTTGTTAACAACTTCGACTCATGACACACTATTATTCTTTACTAATAAAGGTAAAGTTTATCGTTCTAAAGGATACGAAATTCCTGAATATGGTCGGACGGCAAAAGGACTGCCACTTATTAATTTGCTAGAAGTTGATAAAGGTGAGTGGGTCAATGCAATCATACCGGTGAAGGAATTTGTCGATGATTGGTATTTATTCTTCACAACCAGACACGGTATATCAAAGCGTACACCACTGTCATCCTTTGCAAATATCCGCAATAACGGTTTAATTGCTTTAGGGCTACGAGAAGATGATGAGTTGATCTCTGTACGTCTTACGAATGGAGAGAAACAGATTATTATCGGAACAAAAGACGGAATGATGATTCGTTTCCCTGAAACGGATGTACGCACAATGGGACGTACTGCAGCTGGAGTAAAAGGGATTTCCTTAAGGGCAGATGACGAAGTAGTCGGCATGGAAATTCTTGAAGAAAATGAAGAAGTCTTGATTGTTACGAAAAATGGTTATGGAAAACGGACATCTGCTGAGGAATACCGTATTCAAAGCCGTGGTGGTAAAGGGATAAAAACATGTAATGTCACAGAGAAAAATGGTGAACTTATTGCCGTGAAAACAGTGACAGGAGAAGAAGAGGACTTGATGCTGATTACAGCAGCTGGTGTGTTAATCCGAATGGAAGTCGAAGGTATTTCTAAAACGGGTCGTAATACACAGGGTGTTAAGCTCATTCGTCTCGAATCTGCAGACAATGAATATGTTTCAACGGTGGCCATCGTTGGAAGAGAAGAAGAAGAAAAAGAAGAATTCGTTGAACAAGAAGAAGGAATAGAGCAGAATTCAACGAGTATTGATTTAGATTCTGATTCTAACGAAGTAGTCGAAAACGAAGAACCTGAAAAAGATACGGAAGAATAATCGTTTAATAATAGAGACCCAGCCATTATGCTGGGTCTTTTTTATGAAGTAATTGAGGGCTTTCAGGCGAATTCTCTCTAAAAGATAAAGTAAATGATGGGTATATAGTCATGTTTTTTGAGGGAAAATAAAGGTTTTATACTAATAAAAAGCTTTTTTTAGGTATTTAATCATGAAAAATATAGTTTGTTCCATGTTTTTCTAGTAAAATGATATTCATTAAATAACTGTTACAGAGGTGAACAGTTTTGCTAGTAAAAACTCACTATTTAGCTGAAGGATGTATTCTTTCAAAAGATATTAAAGGTCTTACGGACCGCCCTATCATGTATGAAAAAACAATATTGACTAAGGAATTAATAAAGACTTTGCAAGCCTTTTTAATAACAGAGGTTAGCGTTGAAAAAACATTAATTGATGGAAAAAAATTTTTACCGAAAGAAGTTATAGATAATGAACTGGTTGAAATAGAAGAGTTTTCAAATTTTATTAATTTAATCTGAAATCGGTTCAAACGTATAAGAGTTTATTTAAAAATTGGCAGGCTGGGAGCAAGGTAGAGGTAGCCATGATTCGTTCAATTCTTATTCCTTTAGTTGATAAAGTCTTGGAGAAACCAGGAAACATTCTGATACTACACCATTATTGCAATAAAGAAGATTACATGTATCATCATGCTATTTCAACTGGATTAATAGGGGGATATATTGCCTTTAAAATTCAATGCGATTTAGCGGATGTCTATCAAGTAGCTATTGGAGGCTGTTTGGCTGACTGTGGTATGGCTAAGCTGTCATCAAGGATTTTCAATAAAACGACGAGTTTAACTGTCGAAGAAAATGAGGAAATCCACAATCATCCCATTTTTAGCTATAAAATGATAAAAGATAGTTCTATCATTAAGGATAGTGTGAAGTTAGCTATTTTAGAGCATCATGGAAGGTTAGATGGAACTGGCTATCCCCAAACAATAAAAACTAAATCCATGCACGTATTTTCAAAAATCATTGCAGTTGCAGACGTTTTCCATGCCATGACTTCGGAAAGATTATATAGGAAAAAACAGTCACCATTTAAAGTAATGGAAATGATTTTACATGATGACTTTGGTAAATTTGATTTAGCGGTCGTTAAGACACTCTTATCAGGATTAGCTAATTTTTCTATTGGAAGTAAGGTCAAGTTGAACAATGGATCTATTGCTGAAATTGTTTTTATTGATCCAAGTGCTCAAACCAGGCCACTAGTTAAGGTAGTAGATAATGAACAAATAATTAATTTAGGGATAAATCGGGAGTTATATATAGAGGAAATCTTATAATGATAGAAAAAGCTTACTAATTTAATCAGGTAAGCTTGTTCTATTTTAAGTAGACAACCAAAGAATTGGGCGAAGTATTTTATTTATTTTAAAATAGCTCTTGCAATTACTTGTGATACTAGATATAATAACTAAGTCGACAGCGAGAGAAAAAAAGTTGTTGACAAAAAATAATATTATTGATATATTATTAAAGTCGCTTACGAGATAAACGACACTGAAATTGCTCTTTGAAAACTGAACAAAACAAAGCGCCAACGTTAATTTTTTAAAGTGAGCACACACTATCGAAAAAGCAAAATGAGCAAGTCAAACATTTCTTCGGAGAGTTTGATCCTGGCTCAGGACGAACGCTGGCGGCGTGCCTAATACATGCAAGTCGAGCGAATCGATGGGAGCTTGCTCCCTGAGATTAGCGGCGGACGGGTGAGTAACACGTGGGCAACC